>NZ_JADZGH010000065.1:0-2441 GCF_015865005.1 Rhodococcus sp. CX | reverse complement strand
GCGCCGCCAGCTCCCCGGTCCAATCCCAGTGATCGTCGGTCGCGAGATACTCCCAGCCCCGCCCGGTCGGGGGAGCGAGGGTGCGCATGGTCTCGAACACCCCCGCCGCCTGATCGACGGTGGTCGCCTCGAACTGCGGCTGGATCCGCACCCGCTGCTGGGTGATCGTCGATCCGGCCAGGTCCGCGTAGAAGGTCTGCTCCTTGACCTGCACACAGTGCGCCGTCACATGGTCGACGCCGTCGGCGGCGAGCAGCCGCTGCGACAGGTCGGTGAGGATCGCGACCTTGTCGGCGGTCGGCACCGCGAACGGATCGAGGTCGTACCGTGAGACCCACACCGCGTCCGGATAGACCGGTTCGTCGGCCCACAACACCGGATCCCGGTTCAGCGGCCGCAACGTCCGCGCCACCTCCAGCGCCTGCCGGGCCGTCGCCGCGGCCGTGTCCGCGGTCAGTTCGGCGTGCGAGGCGAAGCCCCAGGTGCCGTCGACCAGCACCCGCACCGCGAGCCCGGCATCGACGCCGTCCACCGCGGCCTGCACCCCGCCGTCCCGCAGCGCCAGCGACTGGCTGCGCACCCGGTGCACCCGCAGGTCCGCGTGGGTGGCCCCGCCGCTGCGGGCCACCGACAGCGCCGCCTCGGCGAGCGCACGTAACGGCAGATCGAGGAAATCGGAGTCGACGGTGTTCACCCGCTCACCGTAGAACTCGATCATCCGAATTGCTGCCAACCGAGCCGCACCACCATCACCAGCACGACGATCAGCAGCACCGCCCGCACGAACCCGGCGCCGCGCGCCAGCGCGGTCCGCGACCCCAGCACCGCCCCGGCGACGTTGCACACCGCCATCGTCAGCCCCAGCGCCCACCACACGTGCCCGGTCGCGGCGAAGAACACCAGCGCGCCGAGGTTCGAGCCGAGATTGATCACCTTCGCCATCGCCGCCGACCGCACGAACTCGGTACCCAGCAGGGTGGCGAACGAGATGATCAGGAAGGTGCCGGTGCCGGGACCGAGGATGCCGTCGTAGAACCCGATCACCGCGGCCGAACCGAGCACGACGATCAGCGTGCGCCGCAGGCTCGGCCGTTCCCGGGCCAGGGTGGTGCCGACCTGCGGCCGCAGCGTCACCATCATCGCGACGGCGACGAGGGCGACCATCACGATCGGGATGAACAGCGCCTTGTCGATCAGCGCCACCGCGGCCGCCCCGCACGCCGCGGACACCACCGCGACCGCCGCACCCGGGGCCAGCACCTTCCACGGCAACCGGATGCGCCGCGCGAACGTCACCACCGCGGCGCTGGTGCCGCAGATCGCGGTGAGCTTGTTGGTCGCCAGCGCGGCCTGCGGGGTCAGGTGCGGCGCCACCAGCAGCAGCGCGGGCAGCAGGATCAGCCCGCCGCCGGATGGGTCGACGCGGTCAGCAGTAGCGCCCAGTCACCGGCATCCATGCCCGTGATTCGATCATGGAGCCGCGGTGCCGGCCGATCGGGAGCAAATTCACCGGCCCGTTCGTTGCACCGGTGTGGCCGCCCGGAAGGAGCCCTGATGTTGCCCCTGTTGTTCCTCGTCTACGTCGTCGCCGAGATCGCGGTGCTGGCGGTGCTCGGTTCCGCCATCGGGGCCGGGTACACCGTGCTGCTGTTCCTCGGTGTCAGCGTCCTCGGCTATCTGATCCTCGGGGCGCAGGGCCGCCGGGCGCTGCAGAACCTCGGGAAGGTGCGGGCCGGCGGCTCGCCGGATCGGGCGCTGACCGACGGGGCGCTCGTCGGGGTCGGAGCCGGCCTGGTGCTGGTGCCCGGTCTGCTGACCAGCGTGCTGGGCATCCTGCTGCTGCTGCCGCCGACCCGGGCGTTGCTCCGCCCGGCCGTCAAGGTCCTCGCCGCTCGCAAGATGGCGAACCTCGCGGCCCGCGGGAGCTGGCACGGCGAGCGCATCACCGTCGTCGATGGGCAGGTCGTCGAGCACACCGTCGTCGACACCACGCCGCGGCTGACGTCCGCGCCGATCCTCGACGGCGAGATCGTCGAGACCCCGCAGCGCCCGCAGCGGCCCTGACGGGGCACACTGGACGCTCGTGAGTCCAGCACCGCACACCCAGCTTCTCGTCGGCGGCCGTATCTACAGCGCCGGCGCCCCCGATGCCACCGCGATGGCCGTCACCGACGGGCAGGTCGTGTGGGTGGGGGCCGACCGGCCCGGCCGCGCGCTGCACCCGGACGCCGAGATCGTCGACCTGGACGGCGCTTTCGTCGCCCCCGCGTTCGTCGACACCCACGTGCACGTCACCGCCCACGGCCTGGCCCTGACCGGGCTGGACCTGACCGGCGCCACCAGCCGGGAGGACGCGCTGCGGCGGCTGCGTGAGCACGCCGCCGGCTGCGACGACCCGGTGCTGTGGGGGCACGGCTGGGACGAGAGCCGCTGGCCGGACG
>NZ_JADZGH010000064.1:0-24184 GCF_015865005.1 Rhodococcus sp. CX | reverse complement strand
GTGATCGAGTCGATGACGTTGTTCGTCGACGACTACACCACCGGCACGCATGTCGAATCCACGGTCACCAAGCACAACGGAATCGTCAACTACGCCTCGAATCCCGGGTTGTAGCCGGTGGCTCGGCGCTCAGGCCACGCCGTCACCCGTCCCATTCGCTTCTCTCGAAGCTCCAGAGGCTTGCGATCAGCTCACGCGTGTGGCCTGCATGTTCGAACGAGCGGCAACGGAGAGCGCTTTCATTCCGTGGACGAGTGCACCACCGGAGCGCATCGCAGCGGCAATGTAGGTGACTTCGGCGAGTTCTTCTTCGGTTGCACCGAGGGCCAGTGCGTCCTCGGTATGGAATCGGATGCAGGATTCACACTGGGTTGTCAGTGCCACTGCGATGGCGATCAATTCGCGATATTTGCGCGGTATATCGCCCGGTCCGGTGAACACGGCAGAGTTGAATGCGGCAACGGCTGCACCCATTTCGGGTGCCAGATCGGCGCCGAGTGGAGCGTGACGATGGTTGTGCGTCATACGAACTTGTCCTTTCGATCGGGTGCAGTTGTTCAGTGCGAGAGGTTCAACTCGCCTTCCTTTTCAGAGCGGATGCAACCCGGCGTAGGGCTGGGCGTGCCGCTCCATACGAGTTGGCCTGCGGGGACGGGTAGGCGGTTGCATAGATGCGAAACGATTCCGGCTGAAGTTCGATGCCGTAATGAACGAGAGATTCCCAGACCATGTGGTTGTATCGAGACCGAGGCATTCCGAACCGCACGAAGATTTCGTCGTTCGGTGGTCCTCCGAAGGGCGCCATCGCCGTGCAAACTCGACGAAGTGTCGGTCTTCTGCCACTGCGGAGCGGAGAGTGCGGTTTTCAGGGCGGATGGGATTTTTTGCTGGCATCTGAGTTCCTGGATGTACGGGTCAGTCGGCTTCCGCGGCGTCGAGCGTCATCTCCTTGATACGCCAGACGAGCCGGTTGAGTGCTTCTTTCCGGATGGCGCCGGGCTGGGAGTAGACAAGTGTGCCGTCGCGAAACGCCATAATTGTGGGTATTGAGGTGATGCGGGCAGCCGCTGCGAGGGCCTGCTCTTTCTCTGTGTCGATTTTTCCGAAGACCACGTCCTCGTGCAGGGCGGATACCTCTTCGAATATGGGGGAGAACATTCGGCAGGGTCCACACCAGGAAGCCCAAAAATCGACGATCACAACACTGTTCTCGGCGATCACCGAGTCGAAGTTGTGCTGTGTGAGTTCCTGTGTAGCCACGAGAATTCCCTCTCCTTGGTGTGCGATGAGGCGGGTGTACGCCGTGCTCGGTACTGGTTTACAGCGGATATGACCGGAAGCGGTCGTCCAGGTTTCCTCGCCACGATCTTGAATCATCGTCATGCATGAAACCTGGTGAGGCAATAACGATTTCTGCACTAGCCTGCGCACCATTGCAGACCGATAGGCCGGAGCGGATTCCGCGCGGTCTAGTTTCCGCCGAACAATCCTGGCGCTGTGATGGACCGGGCAAACTGACGCACGTGATGCGGCTCATATCGGACATAACGACGGCGTCCGTCGACGATGATGCTCACCAGGCCTTCTTCCGTGAGCATCTTGATGTGGTAGGACACGGTGGATGCGGTGACGTCGGCTTGGGCAACCAACTGGGTGCACGAGATTTCCCGGGCAGCGCCGATGATAGCCAGTAGTTGCAGCCGTACGGGGTCTGCGAGTACACGTGCAACATCAGACAGTACCTCGATGTTCGAGTGGGTGTGTGACGGGGACAAGTCCTCTCCGATCAGGTTTCGGAGTCTCTGATGCCGGGGGAGAACGCGAGGAGGGCCATGGCGCCCGCACCGACCGCTGGGCCTACGGCGAGCGCTGCGAGGGCGATCGACCACGACCAGTTCTGGACGAGGACCGGGACCAACCACAGACTCACGGTTGTGGTGAGGTAGCCGAGAGCGAGCTGGATCGACACTGCGCCACCGACGAAGACAGGGTCTGCGTGCTCGGTAATGACGGCGGAGAACTGAGCGGAGTCGGCGATTACCCAGAATCCCCAGAAGACGCAGAGCGCGAGGACAATAGGTAGGGGTCCGGTTCCGACGATGCTGAGTGCGCTTGCTGCTGCGCCGGAACAGATGAGACAGCACAGTGCAGATTGTGCCCGCCCGAATCGGTCACTGAGTTTCCCACCGACGAAACACCCCAGCGCGCCTGCACCAATGCACAGGAACGACAGTGCCGATGCGGTGGCGCCGGCGTTCGAACGGGCGGTGATCTCTGGAAGTGCGGCGATGTAGGCGCCGACCCAGGCCCACATTGCGTATAGCTCCCACATATGGCCCATGTACCCCAGGTTCGCCAGGGCCACGTGCTTGTTTCTCAAGCTCGCCAGCGAGGCGCGGAGACTGAACGGCCGGCTCGGAAAGGGGTAGGGACCCTCACCTCTCAGGAGCAGGATGAGGCAGCCACCGCCGGCTGTCATGACCGTGGTAGCAACGATGACGCCTTCCCAGCGGAACGCTCCGAACGAGCTGACCAGGTGAGGCAGGGCAGAGCCGAGCGTCAACGCCCCGATCATCACACCCAACGCCGTTCCTCGTCCGGCTTTGAACCAAGTGGAGACCTCTTTCAATGCTGGCGGATAGACCGCGGCGAGAAATACCCCTGTCACCAGACGAAGGGGCAGAGCGGTCGCCAGGCTGTCCACCCAGAAAAGCCCGAGGTTCGCCACGGCGGCGCCGAGGGCACCAGCAGAGATCAAGAACCTGGCAGGCACCGCATCGGCGAGGCCGGTCGCAGCAGAGGTAAGTGCCCCGACAACGAACCCGATCTGAACTGCGATCGTCAGCAACGACGAGGCCGCGGCGGACAGGTGCCATACCTCGGTCAGTTGCGGAACGACGAACGACGCCGAGAACCACACGCTCATCGACAGGAACGTGCTCGCGGCGATAAGCGCAAGAGCCAGTCCCGGTCGTTGTCCCCGGGACTGCGCCGCTGGATCCTCCGGGATCGTGGGGCTCCCGGCGTCGTGTCGAGTCATTGCAGGATGCCTCCGGCCCGCTTGCCCTGCTGAGTCAGCCAGCGGACACCACCGAGTGCATCGATGGCCCGGTCGACGGAGTCGAACAGCGGCACGCCGGCAGCGGCCGCGGTCCGGCGGAGCTGACGCACGAGTTCGTCCTGATTCTGGTCGAAGCCACTGCGCAGGACCAGCGCCAGTGGCGTCCCGTCGCGATCCGCGCCGACCAGATCCTCAGTCAGAGACAACACCAGCTTGTTCCCAGACTCGACATCTTGCATATCGAATACGGTGCCCAGATCGAGGAAGGCGCAGATCGAGTCGATCGACTCATCGGCCGCGACAGCGGAAATGATCGATCCGGTGAAACTTCCGGTCTCGTCGAACAGGGACCAGATCGGGATGTCGATCGGGTTTGACAAGCTTGTCCCCGGGGCCTCGAACACCGCGAGCCTTTCCCGGGTGGTCTCGCCGAACGGCGCCATCGTCAACCCCCATCGGTCGGCGCGGTCCGACCCGACCACCGCAACACCTCCGCCGCTGCCGACCAGAGCGAGGTTGTCGCCAACGAGCTCGGGTACGAATTGCAGCGCAGCGAGAACGTCGAGGAGCTGATCGAGATCGTCGACCAGCAGAACTCCTGCCTGGCGGGCGGCGTCTTCGAGAAGTTGTGGATCGCTGGCGAGGGCACCGGTGTGCGATGCCGCAGCCGCGCCGCCAGCTGCGGTGCGGCCACCCTTGAACAGGACGACGGGCTTGGTCATGGTGCGAGCGAGACGGAAGAACTCGCCGGCCCAGCGATCGTCCTCGAGATAGAACGCTGCGACGTGAGTGCGTGGATCTGCCTCGCAGAATGCGAGAAGCTCTGCGGGGCTGACATCGTCACAGTTGCCGACGGAGCTGACGAAGCTGAACTCGAGACCCAGTTCGGTTCCGCGCCGGAGCACGTCACCGGCGTAGGTACCGGACTGGGACACCACCGCGAGATGTCCGCGAGAGGTGCTCGACGCCGCGGTCGAGATCATCGTCATTTGCTCGTACGGTGTGTAGTGGCCGATACAGTTCGGGCCCAGGACCCGCAGGCCGGTCCCTGCCAGAACGTCGGTGAACCGTGGGGTGTCGGCGGTCAGGATGTGCGCGGTACGGGTCCCGCGCTCGGTGAGCGCCCGCAGCGTGTCCGGAACTGCGGTTGCCGGCAGCGCTATGACGGCGCGATCGATATTCGGAGGAAGGGCGTCGACGCTGGGCACGGTGCCGACCCCGTAGATGCTTGGGTTCTTGCTGCTGACCGGCAGGATCTGCCCGGTGTATCCGAAGTCGACAAGGCTGCGCACCGCCCGGAACCCCATCTTGCGTTCGTCAGCCGAAGCGCCGATGACGGCGATCGACGTCGGATAGATCGCGGGCCGGAGTGCTTCGAAACTGCTGGCCGGATCGGGAAGCGGACGGTTGTGGCAGGCCGTCACGTCGAGTGCGGTCGCACGGGCATCGACGGCGACGATGCGGTCGGCGGTGACGACGACGGGGTTGAAATCGACTTCGGTGACGTCCTCGTTGAGGAGAAGTCCGGACCCACCCCCCCACGGCGAGGAGCATGTCGACGACATCGTTGAGTCGGTCGGGGAAGCGCTTGGCGATGACCTGGCCCAACCGAGTACGCGCGATCATCTGCCGGGCGTCGTTCTCATCGATCGGTGCGAGCGCGAAGACGACGTCGTCAAGGGTTTCGATGTCGACCCCGCCGTGGCCGAACATCACCACCGGACCGAAGCCGTCGGCATCCAGTCCACCGACGACGGCTTCGATTCCGGTGTCAACCATTGCTTCGACGGTGACACCACGAATCTGCGCGCCGGCGGCCTGCTGTGCCGCAAGCATCTGGGCGGTCCGTTCGCGAGCCTGCTCCGGGGCGACAGCAAGCAGGACCCCACCGGCTTTGCTCTTGTGCACCACGTTGTCGGCGACGAGCTTGATCGCCACCTCCCGGCCGATCGACTCGGCGATCCTGCCTGCTTCGTCGGCTGTGGCGGCGAAGGCTACCGCGTTGGCTGCGACGCCGTACCGGATTGCGAGGTCGCGGACCGTATCTTCCCGGAGACGCTGGGTCATCGAGTCGCTCCTGCCTTGTCAAGCATGTCCTGCAGATCAGCAGGTGCATTCGGGTACCGAGGCGGTCGCTTTTCCAGGAACGACTGCACCCCTTCGTCGCCGTCGGGCAATGCGCGTACCACGGCAGCCAAGAGCGGTTCGAGTGCATTGCCGGCACCGAGCCCGTCGTGCATGGTCACGCGCAGGCCGGTCTTGATCGCCCGGACGACGGCCGGCGACACCTCAGCGATCTCGTGTGCAAGCGCGAGGGCACGGTTGAGGGTTTCGGCCGGGTCGCAAACCTCGGTGACGAATCCGGACTCGAGTGCTTCTGCAGCACCGACCGGGGAGGCAGTGGCGAGCATCTTGAACGCCACCGGGTAGGTCACAACGTCCAGCAGCCGGCTGAGCTGACCGCCGACGGGAACTAGACCGATCCGCGCACCGACTGCGCAGAACTTGGCGTTGCGGCCGGCGATCCGCAGGTCGCAGTTGAGCGCCAGGATGAAGCCTGCGGCATAGGCGGCGCCGTTGACGGCGGCGATGACAGGGGTGCCCAGCTCCGTCGGGATCGTGAAGGCGGCGTTCGCTTCCGGGTCACCGGCGGTCTCCGGGTTGTGCAGCACCTCCTGCAAGTCGTGTCCGGAGGAGAAGATGTCCTCGCCGCCGGTGACGATGATGCAGCGGACGGACGGATCCTGATCGGCCTCCACGAACTGCTTCTTCAGCGCAGGAGCCATGTCGTCACTGAAAGCGTTGCGCTTAGCGGGATTGGAGATCGTCAGGATTCGCACCGGACCGTCATCGGTCCGGATGATGCTGGCGGACATGTGTATCGAGCCTTTCAGTCGAGGATTACTTGGCCGGGGCAACGGCAGCGGGGTCGGTGTCGGTCCTCTGGCCCTGCACGGCTGCCGGCGGGTTGGTGTTGATCTGGTGCGTTCGGCGGGAAATGGTGGAGATCGTGCTCCAGACCAGCACCACGACGAGATTGAGGATGAGCGCGGACACGGCGATGTACATCGGGGAGGACAGGAAGAACGGCGACGCAGTGGATCCGCCGAAGTGCTCGGCCTTCGGCGAGGACACGTTGTATGCGGCCACCGTGCCGTAGACGATGCCGACAGCCCATCCGACAAGCAGTGCACGCTTGTCGGCGAAGCGTTCGGTGAACAGTCCGAGCAGGACCGCCGGTATCGTCTGTAGGATCCAGATCCCGCCGAGCAGCTGGAAGTTCAGGGCGAACTGGCTGTCGAGGGTGAGAACGAATACCAGGGCACCGAGCTTGACCAGGACCGACACGATCTTGGAAATGTCGGTTTCCCGCTTGTTCGATGTTTCGGACTTGGAGAACTGTCGAATGATGTTTCGGCTGACAAGGTTGCCGGCGCCGATGGCCATGATCGCTGCAGGGACGAGGGCGCTCATCGCAATGGCGGCGTAGGCGACACCGACGAACCAGGACGGGAACATCTCCTGCAGCAGCTGCGGCACGGCGAACTGGGGATTGCCGTTGATGGGATTGATTCCCGCAGCGAGTGCCATCATGCCGAGTAGGGCGACGAAACCGAGGAGAACGGTGTAGATGGGCAACACCGACATGTTCCGCCGCACTGTCTTGGCGCCACGAGCTGCGAAGACGCCGGTGATGGCGTGGGGGTAGAGGAAAAACGCCATTCCCGATCCGAGTGCGAGCGTCATGTAGACGCTGGCGTTCACGCTGATCGCGGCGCGAAACAACAGTACCGATCCGGAGGCCGCCGCGATGGCCTCACCGGCGTCGGCGAAGATCTGACCGAAGCCGCCCAGTTTGATGGGGATCACGATCACAGCGACGATGACGACGATGTACGTCAGACCGTCTTTGAGAAACGCGATCAGCGCCGGTGCGCGGATACCGGAGGAGTAGGTGTATGCGGCAAGGACTCCGAAGGCAATCAGCAGCGGCAGTTCACGGACGAGCCAACTCGATGTGATGTCGGCCTTGATACCCATCGACGCGAACACGACTTCGAGGCCGACGAGCTGAAGCGCCAGGTAGGGCAGTGTGGCCAACAGACCGGTGAGGGTGATGGCGAGCCCGAGTGCCGGAGACTTGAAGCGGTCGTTGATGAAGTCGGTGAGGGTGACGTAGCCCTTCGCGTGGGCCAGTCGGATCAGGCGGGGCAGAAACAGGAATCCCAGCGAGTACAGCACGACGGCGTTGGGGATCGCGTAGAAGCCGAACGCTCCGATGCTGAAGATTGCGGCGGGGACGGCGATAAGAGTGTAGGCGCTGTAGAGGTCACCACCGAGCAGGAACCAGGTGATGAATCCGCCGAACCCGCGACCTCCGAGCGCCCATTCTTCGAGCTGGTCAGCATCTCGTGCGCGGCGCCATCGGCTCGCAATGAATCCCATGCCGGTGACGAGCAGGAACAGGAAGAGGAAGACGCCGAAGGTGACTGCGTTGAAAGTCATGGTGCTTCCATTCCTTCCGGCTCGTTCCGGAACGCGAGGAAGTAGGTGATGCCACACCCGGATGCAGCGGCCACAGCCATCGCCATCTGGAACCAGTAGAAGAAGGGAATGCCGGCCAGTTCCGGGGTGGTGCGCTGGTAGAGCGGGACAGCGAGTGCGAGCACCACAGGTGTCAGCACGAAGAAGGCGCAGGTGAGGCGTTTGGGCCAGGACAGGCGAGGGGCCGGCACCGTCGCCCGTGGGGTGTCGGTGGGGGGTGATTGATTCACTTGGATGCTCACAAATCTATCGAAGTATTGGGGTGGGTGAGCCGATTGCTGCACCACCCGAGGACACAGCGTCGACGCGGCGTCCCGCAACCGCTACATGGGCGGGTCGTCAACGTATCGGGACAGGGGTTGTGCCCATACGCAGCACAGGATCCCGACAGCGACCAGTAGGGAGCCGATGACGAATGCTGCGATCTGCAGCATTGCCGTCGCAGAGGACGACAGGCTCTGGTCCATCTCTTCGGGATGGACCAGAGCCAACGTCGCGACTCCGGAGACCACGAGCTTGACACCGGCCGTACCTACGATCACGGTCGACGGCTGTACCACGAACGCTCCCTCCGAATTCGCATTCTGACTGAAAAGTACGTCAGGACAGACGATTCCACAGACCAGCGGCCGAGTAGTCGAAGTCGGTGTCTGTCCATTTCGGAGACCGATCCTTGTCGACCAGTCCCGCTCGCACTCCCTCGACGAAATCGGAGGTTCGTGCCAGATGAGTGGCAATCCGCAGTTCCATCTGCAGACATCCTTCGAGGTTCTGCTGCTTGCCGGCAGTGATCGCCGCGAGCGTGACTTCGAGGCTTTGCGGCGACATCTCCCCAAGAGTCCCGAGGGTCTTCTTGGCCCATACGCCACCGGTGGTAGTCAGTCGTGTACGGATCTCCGCGACGGTCGGTGCACCGAAGCACCAATCGATCTCGTCACGATGCCCAGCCAGCTTCGGTGGCGCGGTTGGACCATCCGGCGCCAGCGCCCGCAACACCTCGTCGACCGACCACTGCGGAACCTCACCGAGTGCATGCACGACATCACTCACCTCAGGTACCCGGTGAGTGGCAAGCCCGGTGTACACCGCATCGGCTGCATCCATCCGGTACCCGGTCAACCCCAGGTAGGTGCCGAGGGCGCCCGGCAGCCGGGACAGGAAGTAGCTGCCACCCACATCAGGGAAGAACCCGATCGCCGTCTCCGGCATCGCGAGCACGGCCTTGTCGCTGACGACGCGGAAGGCGCCGTGCACCGACAGACCCATTCCACCGCCCATACAGATCCCGTCGATGAGCGACACGAGGGGGGTGTGCAGAGAAGCGAGACGGGCATTGAGGCGGTACTCCGAGGAGAAGAACTCTTCGGAGAGGTGATGAGCCCCATCGACCGTGTTCTGCCGAATCTGGCGAATGTCCCCACCAGCACAGAAGGCCTTCGGACTCGAACTTTCCAGAACCAGCGCCGATCCCGGATCTGCCTCCCACTCGTCCAGCGCGAGGTGCAGTTGGTGCACCATCGAGATGGTCAGTGCGTTCAGTGCCTTCGGCCGGTTGAGAATGATCCGACCGATCGACCCCTGCCGGACGTACCAGACCTCGGCCTGTTCGGAATTGCCCTCGGGCGACGTTCGATTGGTCGCAGCCGATGTCAGGGGCGCCACGGTGTACCCACAGCTGCCGAACCGCACCTCACTCATGAGTGGGCATGGAGAAGTCGGTGCGGACCTGGGTGTCGTTCGGCCAACGGGTGGTGGCCGTCTTGTTGCGGGTGTAGAACCGCACGCCCTCGGGGCCGTGGATGTGGTGATCACCGAACAGCGAGCGCTTCCAGCCGCCGAAGGAATGGAACGCCATCGGGACCGGGATCGGCACGTTGATGCCCACCATGCCGGCCTTGACCTGTGCAAGGTAGGTGCGGGCGGTGTTCCCGTCCGCGGTGAAGATGGCGGTGCCGTTGCCGAACTCGTGATCGTTGACCAGCTGCAGGGCCTCTTCGAAGGACGCGGCGCGCACGATCGACAGAACCGGTCCGAAGATCTCCTCGAGATAGATCCGCATCGACGGGGTGACGTGGTCGAACAGAGTTCCCCCGAGGAAGAAACCCTCGCCCGCGTTCGCCGGAAGGTGCGCACGACCGTCGACGACGAGTTCGGCGCCTTCCTCGATACCGATCTCGATGTAGGAGGCGACCTTGTCGCGGTGCACGCCGGTGACCAGCGGACCCATCTCGACGTCGGGCTGGGTACCCGGACCCACCTTCAGATCGGCGAGCGCGGCGACCAGACGCTCCCGCAGGGCGTTGGCAGTGTCCTCACCGACCGGGACGGCGACGGAGATCGCCATGCAGCGCTCGCCCGCAGATCCGTAGGCAGCACCCATCAGAGCCGAGACGGCCTGATCGAGGTCGGCATCGGGCATGATCACCATGTGGTTCTTCGCTCCGCCGAGGGCCTGGACGCGTTTGCCGGCCGCGGAGGCAGTGGTGTGGATGTACTCGGCGATCGGGGTGGAGCCCACAAAGCTGACGGCCTCGACCTGATCGTGTGCGAGCAGGGCGTCGACCGCGATCTTGTCGCCGTGCACAACGTTGAACACACCGTCGGGCAGGCCGGCTTCGGTCAGCAGCTTGGCAAGTTCGACCGAAAGGGTGGGATCCTTCTCGGATGGCTTCATCACGAAGGTGTTGCCACAGGCCAGAGCGACGGGGAACATCCACATCGGCACCATGGCCGGGAAATTGAACGGCGAGATCCCGGCAACGACACCGAGAGGCTGGCGGAAGGTGACCCCGTCGACAGCGCGGCCGACGTTCTCGGAGAACTCACCCTTGAGCATCTGCGGGATCCCACAGGAGAACTCGACGACCTCGAGGCCTCGGATGACCTCGCCCTTGGCGTCGGAGAGCACCTTGCCGTGCTCGGAGGTGATGATCTCCGCGAGCCGGTCCGCGTTCTGCTCGACGAGGTCGCGGAACCTGAACAGGATGCGGGCACGGATGTGGGCAGGGGTCGCCGACCAGCCCGGGAAGGCCGCGGAGGCCGATGCCACGGCGGCGTCGACGTCGGCGGCGGTGGCCATCGCCACGCGTCCGGTCACCTGGCCGGTGGCCGGATTGTAGACGTCGGCACGGCGCTTAGCCCGGCGGGCGTCGACCTTGCCGGAGATGTAGTGGTCGATGTCAACGGCCCGACCGGTCGCGGCGGTCCCGTTCGAAGAGTGGGGGAGTGTGGAAGTCATCTGTGGTCCTTGATGTTGGTCAGCCGTAGATCTGGGCGTAGAGATCGCGGATTTCCGCGTCGGTCGGGACGAGCGGGTTGTTGTTCGGTGACCCCGATCCGATCGCCTGCTCGGCCATCAGCGGGATTAGCTCGTCCCACCGGGCCTTATCGATGCCGTAGTCCTTCGGGGTAGGGACTTTCAGATCGCTGCACAGGTCGGTCAGCGCGGCGACGAGGTTGTCGGCTGCCACCGAGTCGGAAACCTCGTGACCAGCGACGCCGAGGGCGCGGGCGCAGTCCGCATACCGCGACTCCGCCGCGCGGACCGAGAACGCCGTCACTGCGGGGAACAGCATCGCGTTCGAAAGTCCGTGTGCGACGTGAAAGTGCGCACCGATCGGGCGGCTCATCCCGTGCACGAGGGCGACGGACGAATTCGAGAACGCGATACCGGCCTGGGTGGCGGCCAGCATCATGCGGGCCCGGGCGTCGGTGTCTTTTCCGTCCTCGTAGGCACGGCGCAACGACTGGCCGATGGTGGAAATCGCGGTGAGCGCGAGACTGTCGGAAAAGGGGTTGGCCTTCTTGCTGACATAGGCCTCGACGGCATGGGTGAGTGCATCGACTCCCGTGTCGGCGGTCAGTCTCGGCGGCATCGACATCGTCAACTCGAAGTCGATCACCGCCGCGATCGGGAGGAACGCCAGACCCGGGCACAACATCTTCTCGTCGGAAACACTGTCACTGATGACGGTGAACTGAGTTGCCTCCGAACCGCTTCCCGCCGTGGTGGGGACGGCGACAATGGGTAGCGCCGGCCCGGTGTTGTCCCGCGGAGCCTTGTAGGCGCTCATCTGCCCGCCCTGTTCGCCGAGCAGGCCCAGGGCCTTCGCGGTGTCCATGGGGCTACCACCGCCGAAGCCGATGACCGAGTCCGCGTCATGTTCGCGGATGGCGGCAAGACCGGCCTCGAGAGACTCGGTGGTCGGGTCGGGAACGGTCCCGTCGAACAGCCGCGGCGCCAGGCCTGCCGCCTCAAGATTCTTGATCATCTGCTCGGCGGCCCCGGTCGAGACCATGAAGGAGTCGGTAACAACCAACGGACGGGACAATCCGAGACCGGAGACGACGTCGCCGATCTCGGCGACCGCGCCGCCACCGATGCGCATGATGCGCGGCAGAGCGATACGTGCAGCCATGTCGAAATCCTCCTGGCTCAGCGGTTGGTGAAGGACGGCTTGCGCTTGTCGAGGAAGGCGGACATCCCCTCTGCCTTGTCCTCGGTAGCGAACGCGGCGTGGAACATCCGCCGCTCGAAACGCAAGCCCTCTGCGAGGGACGTCTCGAAGGCGCGATCGACCGACTCCTTGGCCATCAACACCGCAGGGCGAGAGAACTCGGCGATCGTCGTTGCTGCACCGATGGCTTCGTCGAGCAGGTCGTCCACCGGCACGATCCGCGCGACCAACCCGATGCGCTCTGCCTCCTGGGCGTCGATCATGCGGCCGGTTAGGACCATGTCCATTGCCTTGGACTTGCCAACAGCGCGGGTCAGGCGCTGGGTGCCGCCGGCGCCGGGCAGGATGCCGAGGGTGATTTCCGGCTGGCCGAACTTCGCGTTGTCGGCGGCAATGATGAAATCGCAGCTCATGGCGAGTTCTGCGCCGCCACCGAGCGCGTAACCGGCGACCGCGGCGATCATCGGCTTGCGCACCGTCGAGGCGCGTTCCCAGCTGGCGGTGATGAAGTCTTCCAGGTAGACGTCGGTGAACGACTTCGGGCGCATCTCGGCGATGTCGGCGCCCGCGGCGAAAGCCTTGGCGCTGCCGGTCAGGACCACGGCGCCGATCTTGTCGTCGGCCTCGGTGTCGTCGAGAGCGCGGGTGAGCTCGACGGTGAGCGCGTCACACAACGCGTTGAGCGCCTTGGGGCGGTTGAGCGTGATCACCGCCACCGGACCGTGTCGTTCCACGCGCAGGAATTCGTACCCGTCCTGCTCATCCCTGACGGCGGGGGCATTTCCAGCAAGGGAGGTCATCTGTAGAACCTCTTCTCTCTACTCGGGTTGAAAAATCGACGCGTCTCACACGGTGACGACCGTCTTTCCCCGCGTCGTTCCGCTGGCGAGTTCGCGGAGTGCGCGGGGAAGATCACCGATGTCGACACGCGAGGTGATGAGTGGATCGATCAGGCGGTTGGCAGCCATATCGAAAATGTCGCGCTGAGCAGTGCGCACAAGTTCCGGGCACCGCTCGGTGTACAACGACCAATGAAGTCCGGCGATGGTGTAGTTCTTGACGAATGCGTGGTTGAGCCGTGGCTTCGGGATGGTGCCACTGGCGAATCCGACGACGATGATTCGACCTTCGAAACCGATGTACTTCGTTGCCTGGTCGTATGCTCGGCCGCCAACAGAGTCGAAGACGATGTCGACTCCGTTCGGGGCTGCGGCCTTGACTGCCTCGACCACATCGACGTGGGAGCGATCGATGACCACGTCTGCACCCAAAGCGGTCGCGGTAGCGGCCTTGTCCGGGTCGGACACGATCGCGATCACCGTCGCTCCACCTGCGCGGGCGATCTGAACGGCTGCCGAGCCGACTCCACCGGCGCCGGCGGTCACCACGACCACATCACCTGCGGTCATCTCGGCCCGGCGGTGCAATCCAAGCCATGCCGTCAGATAGGTCAGATGCAAGGTGGCGGCAGTGGCATCGTCGATGCCGTGTGGCACCGGGTGGATGTCGGCAGCGTTCATCAGCGTGTAGTCGGCAAAGCCGCCGTGCGGAAGGAGGGCTTGCCCGACAATCCGCTTGGTCAGAAGCTGAGTGTCGACGCCAGCGCCGAGTTCGTCTACTCGACCGCAGACCTCGAGCCCCGGAGTGAAAGGGGGGGAAGGCTTTTGCTGATACTCACCCCGGCACAGCAGAACGTCTGCGAAGTTGCACGATGCGGCCGCTACTCGAACACGAACCTGCCCCGGGCCGGGGATCGGGTGAGGGGTCTGTTCCAACCGCAGGACGGAGTGGGGTTCTCCATACTCGCGGACTTTCCACGCGCGCGACATCTTGTGCACCTCTGCTCAGAAGTTCTGCTGTGTCGAGCCCTGATCAGGCTCGTCGGCCTTCGTCGGGGGTCTTGGCGCCGATGAGGTGCACGGTGTTACCGAACACCTCTTCCCCGCGGCCCATCTGGGCGTGGGAGAAGGCGATCTCGTCCATCGCCAGGACGCGGCCGAGCACGGGATCGATCTTTCCGTCGAGGACGAGCTGGTTGTAGGCGATGGCCTGCTCGTCGTTCGTGCCGTGCGAGCCCTGGAGGCGCTTCTGGCGGGTCCAGTGGTAACGCAGATCGACCATGGCGTCGAAACCGGTGGTTCCAGCGCAGATCGCGACCATTCCGCCGGGCTGGCAGACGAAGATGCTGGTCGGGATGGTCGCGGCGCCGGGGTGCTCGAACACGATCGCGGGGTCTTCGCGGCTGCCGGCAATCTCCCAGATCTTCTTCCCGAACGCGCGGGCACCTGCGGTCCATGCCTTCTGACCCGCGGCATCGTCGACGAGCGGCGGAATACCCCAGTGGTTGAATTCGCGACGGTTGATGTAGCCGATGGCCCCGTACTTCATCGCGAACGCGCCGCGCTCGCCGTCGGAAACCACCGCGACGGCCCTACCGCCCGCCGCATTGACCAGCTGGCACGCCTGAGTGCCGAGACCGCCGGAGCCGCCCCACACCAGGACCAGGTCGCCCTCCGCGACGGTGTTGCCCTGCCAGCCGTGCAGCATCCGGTACGCGGTCGTTCCCACCAGGGTGGGTGCGGCAGCTTCGGCCCAGCTCAGATGTGCAGCCTTGGGCAGCACCTGGTGAGCCTGAACGCGTGCGAACTGGCCGAACGAACCGTAGTTGGTGTCGTAGCCCCAGATCTTCGCACTCGGAGCGATCATCTGGTCGCGGCCCGAGGTGATCCACGGATCGTTCTCGTCCCAGACACCGGGATGGATGACGACCTCGTCACCAATTTCGATCCCGCTGACTCCCTCACCGACGGCGTAAACGATGCCGGAGGCATCCGAGCCACCGATATGGAAATCCTCGGTTTCGCCGCGTCGTTGCCGAGTCGCGACCTGATCGACGGGGTACCCGCGGGCGGCCCAGACGTTGTTGTAGTTGACGCCGGCCGCCATCACCGCGATGAGCACCTCACCGGCGCCCAGCTGCGGGGTCTCGACGATTTCGTGGGCGAACGCCGTGGCCGGGTCGCCGTAGCGCTCCGGACGCACGACCTGTGCGTGCATGTTCTTCGGAACCACCCCGAGCGGGGGCAGGGTTCCCGGCTCCACGGCGTCGGTCGTCGGGTCCGAAACCACCTGACGCTCCATTACTTCGGTCACCGTCATCTCCTAAACTCAAATAATTGTAAAAGTATCAAACTATAATGTGTGCCGGTTTGCCAACCCGCCGACCTCAGCCATGTCCAGTCGGCGAGTCCGGGTGGACCGATTGCACGAAAGTGGCATTCGTGCAATCGGTCTCGCAATCACCCTTCGACAGCGCCGTACCGCTTGTCGCGCCAGGCCAACGCAGCGCCGAGTCCCTTCGTCGCCACGAGTTCACTGAACTCGGCTCGCTCCGGCGTCTCGGCGGAGTTCAGTACGGCAGCGAGGTCGAGGTTGGACTCCACTGCACTGGTCAGGCCCATCGCGTCGTAGGCGCGAGTGATGGTCCGCTTGGTGTACCGGAGGATGGACAGCGGAGTCAGCGCGATTTTGCGCGCGAGGACATCGACGGTCTGCTCGAGATCGGCCTTGCTGACCACCCGGTTCACCATCCCGAGAGTCTCGGCACGTGCGGCGTCGATGATGTCGCCGGTGTAGAGGAGTTCGTTGGTCGCCTTCTGCCCGAGCAGGAACGGCATCAGTAGCGTCACTGGGCCGGAGCCGAAGCGGATCTCCGGTTCGCCGAACTGGGCGTCGTCCGAGGCGACGATGAGGTCGCAGGCCATAGCGAGCTCGCATCCGCCGGCAAGCGCCCAGCCGGACACGGCGGCGACGACGGGCTTCTTGAGCCGCCAAACCTGCATGGATAGGCCGATGTTGTTGGTCAGGCCGGCGTGCCACTGCTCCGCTGTCGAGACGCCCATCTCGACTTCCTGGGCAATGTCATAGCCGACGCTGAAGGCCTTGTCCCCACCCTGCAGCACGACGACCTTGATCGTCGGATCCGCTTCGGCGGCGGTCAATGCCTGGGACAGTTCCTGCATGACCTCGACCGAGAGCGCGTTGAGCTTCTTCGGCCGGTTGATCGTCAACCAGGCGACTTCGCCGCGGTACTCGGTGCGGACCAGATCGTCAGTGGGAGTGCTCATGCTATTGCCTCGCTTTGCATTTCAGTTTCAGTGGATGCCTGAAGTCGTAGGCGGGCCTTGTCGACCTTGCCCACAGCGGTTTTCGGTAGTTCGTCGACGACGATGAAGTGATCGGGAATCCAGTACCGCGGAAACCGCTCGCCGACGTACGTGCGCAGTGTGGTCTCGACCTCGCCGGCCCCGTCGGCGGAGCACACGATGTATGCGACCGGACGCTCGATCCACCGCGGGTGTGCGATCGGCACGATGGCCGCGGCGGAAACTGCTGGATGGGTGCACAGGTACTGCTCCAGCTCGGCGGAGGCGATCCACTCGCCTCCGGACTTGATCAGGTCCTTCGCTCGATCGTGCAGGCTAAGGCGCCCCCGGTCGTCGATGGAGGCGATGTCGCCGGTGTCGAGCCACTCGGATCCGCCGTCGGCGGCACCGACGATGAACGGGCCCCGGACCTCCAGCCGACCCATCGTGGGCCCCGTTCCTTCTTGCTTGAATCCGGAGGAATCGACGCGCATCTCGACGAGCGGGATCGGGCTTCCAGCCGATGTGGTGGGCTCGAGCCGCTCGTAGGTGCTGCACGCCATGGTTTCGGTCATGCCCCAGGCGGTACCGACCGTGGCGCCGAGGACGGCGGCAACAGCATCCACAACAGGCTGTGGAACCGCGCTTCCCCCACTGAATACCTCGCGGAGGGCTTGCGGCCTCGGCGCTCGGCCTGCCGAGACTGCCGCGCACACGTCGTGCCAGACGGTGGGGACCGCAGCGGCGACGGTGACCGACTCTGAATCAAGGATTGCGGCGACACGGTCGGCGCCGAGATCTCCGCCGCACAGAACCAATGACGAGCCGGTCAGTGCGGAGGTCAGCGGCAGTCCCCAGCCGTTAACGTGGAAGAACGGGGCAAGAGGAAGCACTCGGTCGTTTCCACGCAGGCCGGTTGCCGATGCAGTTGCTTGCGACAATGCGTGCAACACCACGGCCCGGTGGCTGACCGGATAGCTCTTCGGCTTGCCTGTCGTCCCGCTCGTATGGAAGAGGTACGCTGTGGCGTTCTCGTCCGTGACCGGCGCCGGCCCAGTGATCTGATGTCCTGCGGTGACCAGATCGTCGTATCTCGTGAAGTTGCTGGAAAGCCCAGCCCAATCGCGATCGCCCACGGCAATGAGGGGAACGTCGGCGACGCGGAGCGCGGTCAGAACGCTGCGTGTGCTCTCTCCGAGAGTCGGGTGATCGATCATCTCGTCGTCGACAACTACAGCGGCTGGTCGAGGATTGAGCGCCTGGTCGATTAGCACTTCGGTGTCGAGTCGAACGTTGAGGCTGTTGACAGCCGCACCGAGCAGTGGAATACCGAGCAGGGCCTCGAAATGCTCAACGGTGTTGAATGCGAGCACTGCGACTGTGTCGCCCGACCCGATCCCCAAGGCGGCATGCGCGGCGGATGCGAACGATCGCGCTCGCTGTGCCACCTCGGGGAATGAGTATCGAGTGATCCCCGAGCCCTCGGTGCCGGATTTGACATTCACCACTTCCGCGGTCGGATGCACGTTGCTCATCCGCCACAGCAGGTGGTCGACGGTCAGGGAGAACATGACTACTTCACCAGGGTGGTGACGACCTGGACCGGGTTGGCCAGGGTATCCCGGATGGGCGAGCGCTTCTGCACAGCGTCGGTAAGTTCCTGCAGCTGCTCGGCCGAGGCGTTCGGGGACTCGGCGTGAACGTTGATGCGGATCTCCTGCGCTCCTGGGCGCACGCTGTCGTCGAGGTTGAGGAACCCCTGCAGGTCGAAGTCGGTCTGCATTTCCAGCTTCAGCGAGGACAACTCGATACCCCGGGTGGCAGCGTTCGTTGCGTAGGTGACGGCGTAGCAACCGGCGAGTGCCTGCAGGACGTACTCGCCCGGGCTGGCCGCCTTGTCGGTGCCGAGCAGTGCGGCCGGCTCATCGGACTCGAGTACGTAGGAAGCTTCCCGGGTGCTCACCAAGTCCCCGTTCTGGTGCAGATCTCCGGTGGTGGAGCGCTGGTGGCAACCGTCGAGCCATTCGGAGTTCAGGGAGAAGGTCACCTGTGCCAGTGCCGGGGTCTGGCGAACTGCGTCGATGGTCGCGTCGAGAGCCTGCTTGTCGACACCGTTGATGGTGGTCGAAGAGGTGGTCATGGGGTTGCGCCTTTCGTTGTCGTTCGTTACTTGGTGAGAAGTCCGAGAACTCGGACCGAGGAATATGGGTCAGACGTTGGAGGGTGAGGGCATTCCCTGTCCGGAGGACGTCGAAAGCGGTGCCGAGGGTGGAAGGTCCGCGTCGATATCCTTGTTGTTGGTTTCAGGAGCAAGGTAGGCGCAGACGGCGGTGATGATGCTGAGGATGGTGAAGTATCCGACCACCAACCACGGGCTGCCGTTGTTCAGCGCGAGCAGCGACGTCGCGATCAGTGGAGAGAAGCCTCCGGCGAAGACCGAACCGATCTGATATCCAACTGATGCGCCGCTGTATCGCACTCCGGTGGAGAACATTTCGGAGAAGAAGGCCGCCTGCGGACCGTACATTGCGTCGTGGAAGAAGTTCAAACCGATGACCATCGCAAGGGTGATCAGTACCGGGTTTCCGGTGTCGGCGAGGATGAAGAACGGTCCGATGAACAGCGCACTGGTGACGGCACCGAAGAGGTAGAGGGGTCGCCGACCGTACTTGTCGGACAGCAGCGCCCAGACCGGCACGGAGACGATGCCGATGGTGGAAGCGATCAGTACGGAGTTGAGGCCGATGCTGCTTTCTGCGCCGAGACTTCGAGCAATGTAGGCGATTCCGAACACCGTATACAGGTAGTAGATAGCGTTCTGCGACAACCGCATTCCGGTCGTCAGGACGACGGCGCGCTTTTCGTTGCGGAAGAGCTCGACGACGGGCTTGTCAGCGATCGTGTCTTTCTGCTTCATCTCCGCGAACTTCTCGGGCTCCGAGAGTCCGATGCGGATCAACAGGCCCACGAAAACCAGCAGGCCGCTGATGAGGAACGGGACCCGCCATCCCCAGGCGAGGAAGGTCTCCTCGTCCAAGAGGGTGCGAGAGATGCTGAAAGCACCGACTGCGAGCAGCATGCCGGCAGAGACGCCGATCTGCGTAAAGCTTCCGTAGAACCCCCGGCGGTTCGGTGGTGCAGACTCCACTGACATCAGGGCGGCGCCACCCCATTCGCCTCCCACACCGAAGCCCTGAACGAGCCGAAGGATCAGCAGCAGGATCGGTGCCCAAATGCCGATCGAGGCATGAGAGGGGAGCAGACCGATCAACGTCGTGCTGATTCCCATGATGAGCAGTGAGGCCACGAGCATGGACTTACGACCGACACGGTCACCGACGTGACCGGCAACGATGCCGCCCAAAGGGCGAGCCAGGAAACCCACGGCGTAGGTACCGAAGGCGGCGATCAGTCCGATGGCGGGACTGACGTCGGGGAAGAACAGGGGACTGAAGACCAGCGCCGCAGCAGTGCCGTAGAGGAAGAAGTCGTACCACTCGATCGTGGTACCGACAAAGCTTCCCAGTGCAACCATGCGCGGCGAGTTGGATTTCGTTCCACCCGACGACTGCGCTTGTGCGCCCATTGGCCGGGCCTCCTCTCGTCCGAACCGACCGTCGTGTACGAGGTCGGGATGTGGTTGTGGTTGTCATAGGCCGCTCGGGCAGCCTCAAAGGTTGGGGCCGGCAGAAGGCTCGTCACGCTGTGATCGGCGTTCGTGCCCGTCTCCGTTGTGTCTCAAGTCTCACTGCGGGCTGATGGTGAGGGCAATAACCAAAGCTGAGCAGGCCTCTGCAGATATGCAGAACAGCAGCAAGAGGGCATGTTTTCGGCCTGCGGAGCATCGACCGTGCGAGGGGTGGGATATAGTTTGAGCATTCTCCACCTGTAGAAGCTTCGAAGAATGGGACGTCTCTCGTGACTCACGCATCCGCACTGACGCTTGACGAGCTGGTGGACACACTCAAAGCGCTCGCCGACCCGGTGCGCATGGATCTGCTCAGGCGAATCGCCGCAGTCGACGAAATGGCCTGCACGGACCTCGTGGAGGAATCTCATGTATCCGCGTCGACCGTCTCGTACCATGTAAAGGCTCTTCGTACCGCCGGGTTGGTTCAGGTCCGCAAGGACGGCCGGAACTTCCACTACACCTACCGGCCGGAGACCGTTCGTGCCGTGGCAGATGCGTTGAATTCCTTAGGGTGACAACAAGTCACGGGTGTACATGACTCATGCCACTCGCCTCGAACCTACCGTTCGGTGAAAAGACCCGGCTGGGTCGCGGCGATCTGTGAAATACACTCCGCCATCATGCGCACCCTCGCCAGTCTCACGAGGTCTCGCGGAAACGACATCCAGTAGCTGCTTTCGATCTTCGTGGTAACTGCTTCGATCTTCTTCAGTCGAGGGTTTTCGTCTGCGATGAACGAAGGCAGCAGTGCCACTCCCAGCCCTGCCTCGGCCGCCTGGATGAACCCAGCGATGTTGTTGGTCTGGATTCGTGCCTGCGCGTTGGGTAGGACCTCGTACAGCAGGTTGAACGTTCGATGATCCAGTGCGGAGTCGATGTACCAGATCAGCACGTGATCATAGAGGTCTTCAGCACTTCTCACGGGCAGGTGCTGCTTGAGATAGGCGCGCGAGGCATAGAACCCAAGTGAATAGTCTGCCAGCTTCCGAACTGTCACGGCCCGCGCCTGAGGGCGTTCGATTGTGACCGCAAGATCGAACTCGCGAGGGGTCAAGGACGCGTGCCGGTTCGCCATCATCACCTCGACCGTGAGATCTGGATGGTGGCGTTGAAACTCTCCGAGTCCAGGAAGCAGCAGATACGCTCCGAAGCCGTCAGGAGCAATAACACGGATATGGCCGGACAACGAGGAATCCTGGGACAAACAATCCTCTTGCGCCACACGCATAGTCGACTCGATGGCCTCGGCGTGTACTAGAAGGCGGAGCCCGGCGTCGGTCAGGACCCAACCATCCGACGTTCGATCGAATAGCCGACTCTCGACCGCACGCTCCAGCCGCGTGATATGCCGGCTGACGGTGGTGTGATTTATCTGGAGGTGTGTGGCAGCCTCGGTCAATCTGCCTCGGCGCGCCACCTCCGCGAAGAGTCTGAGGTCATCTGCAGACAACATGGGGCAAGCCTATCGAAACCAAACGCGGACGCTGCGTCGCCTGGCGCTTTCCGAGACTGGAGCGACCTCGCTTCGCCTCCAATTCGCACCAGTAGAACGCTGAATGTCGCTTGCCAGGTTGATGGGACCACCTGATTGCCAGAGGGTAGGGACCACCGTGGCGCGTTATTGAGGATGCGTGTTGTCGATGCTGGCGTCAACCGCACCGGGGCGGGTGCGTTGACGGTAGGACGGTCCTTCGACGACGAGCGTGTGGGCGTTGGAGGTCAACCGGTCGATCGCGGATTGGGCGAGGAGGGTGTCTGCGGTCATCGTCAGCCACTCGGACGGCTCGCGGTTGGATGTGACGATCGTGGTCTTCTTCTTGTGCCGTTCGACGATGAGTTCGTAGAAGTCGTTGGTTTCGGTGGCATCGAGCGGTCGCAGCGCGAAGTCGTCGATGATGAGGACGTCGATTGCGGTCAACCTGCGGATCTCGGCGTCGACGGTGTTGTCCAGTCTGGCTGCGCGGAGCCGGGTGAACAGTTTGTCCGATCGCGCGAACAGGACACTGTGTCGTCGACGAATTGCCATGTGCCCTAATGCTGTTGCCAGATGGGTCTTGCCGACTCCGACGGGGCCGAGGACGATCGCGGACTGCTGGTTGTCGAGGAACCGCAATGAGGTCAGATCTCCGAGGAGTGTCCGGTCGTAGCGCAGATCGTCGAGTGCATTCCAGGTATCGAACGCCATCGCCGGGTCAAGTCCTGCTTCGGTGGCTCGCAATGTCGCCGAACGTGATTCACGTCGGCTTACTTCGTCGGCGAGGAGCACTTCGAGGAACCCGATGTGACTGAGTTCGTGTTGACGGGCCAGGGCTGCACGTTCGGGCAGCGTGTCGGCCAACGCCCCGAGTTTGAGGGCTTTGAGCAGTCGGATCATGTCGGTGCCGACAGGTTCGGTGGCAGCGGTGCGGGTGTGGGTGCTCATCGGTGGGTCTCCGTGTTCTCGGCGCTGTCGCCGACGACTGACAGTGCGGGTGTAGTTGCAGCAGTGTTGAATTCGGACGGATCACGTGAGAATCGTGATGCTGTGTGTCCGACTGCTTTAGGTAGATCCGGCGAGGTCTTCTCGGTGGCGCGTTCGAGCATCGAGGCGATCTTGGTGACCGAGACGACGTCGAGGTCGAGTGACAGTGAGCAGGCCTGCTCGACCCGTTCGGCTCCGTAGCGGCGGACCGGTCCTTGCAGACGGTAGACGCTGCGGATCCTCGTCCACGGCAGCGGATCGTCGAGGATGCGTTCGGCGTAGATCCCGATGTTCGGCCCGTACGCGGTGCACCTGGCGATCAGGGCGGTGACATCACGTAGCGCGTAGTCGGACTTGTGTTCGGGCAGGTCAGCGCGGTCGGTGCTCCGTCCACCCGGCGGCGTGCGGGGGTGGATCTTCACCAGGGTGCCGCGGTGATAGAACTTCACCAGTTCGGTGTCGGCGCGCACCGACAGCGTCGATCCGATCCACTGGTGCGGCAACGAATACAACGCCCGCCCGACTTCTGCGTGGAAATCGCGGTGCACTTTCACGTCCTTGAAGATCGGCACATCGTAGACCGCCGGCACCGGCAACAGCATGGGCAGTTCGGCAGCGTCGAAGACCTCCAGCGGCCGTGCGCAGGTAGTGCCGTGGATACGCATGCCCGCAGTGGTGCTGCACCACCGAACAACCGCATCCTGTGCCTCGGCGAGATCGGTGAAGCGTTCACCGCCCCAGAAGTTCCCGCGCACGTACTGAACGGCGCGTTCGACACGGGGTTTGCCCTTCGGTGAGCGAATCCGTGCGGGGTCGGTGACGAATCCGACGTGACTGCTGTAGTCGAGCCAACCGTCACTGAAGTGCGGGGTGAGCGGATCTGCGGCGGTGACGACAGGTTTGAGGTTGTCGGGGATCAGGACCGCGAAGACCCCGCCGAAGAACGTCCATGCCGCCTCGCATCCGGCGATCACCGCCGCCAGCGTCTGCGAATAGGTCAACCACACGAACATGTGTCGGCTGTACACGGCGGTGAAGATCAGGGCATGGACCTTCCGGGCCCGACCGTCCTCGGGGTCGGTGAGCATCCCCAGATACCCGAAGTCGACTTGGCATTCGACACCCGGATCTCCGTCGACGACTCGAACGGTGAGGTCCTTACGGCCGAAACCGCACCGCTCGGTAGCGAACCGGTGCAGCGTCCGGTACGGCACTACACAGCCTTGGCGGGCGAGGAGCACTTCGATTTTGGTGATCGTCAGTGGTTTCTGCTCACCGTCTCCTGCCACCCATCTGGTGATCTGTTCCTCGTGAGGAACCAACTGTTCCCATGCCGCACCATGCCCATGAGGCCGGTCGGGGCGCACGGTATCGACGACCGCAGCGATCAACTCGTCATCGATGTCGGCTGCGGTGCCGCCTCTCGTCAGCCCGGCAGACTGAGCGGCGTCGACGTAGCGTCGGACGGTCTTGCGGTCCACCCCGGCGTGGTCTGCGATCGTGCGCAGCCCAGGCGCCGGCAGAGCTGCCGTCCCGAGCCACAATCGCAGTACTTCTCTGATCTCGTTCACACTGATCTCCCGAAAAGCCATGCCCGTCTACCTCCGCGACCTCGCTTGAGCTGTCACAGACGATCGAACGAGCAAACGACGAGACCACCGGCAAGGCGCGCCGGTGGTCCCATAACTGGCAATCCAGGTGGTCCCATCACCCTGGCAAAATCAGCTCACACCGGTCCCATGCTCATGGCAGACGACAGACCGAGCACCTCGGTTACGAGAAGAACGACCCGGCCGGCCGCGGCAGCGGCAACTCCCTTGGGCG
>NZ_JADZGH010000063.1:17018-25505 GCF_015865005.1 Rhodococcus sp. CX | reverse complement strand
GCGACAGGCTCGGTGGTGGTCGGGTCGGGTTCGGTTGCCACGACCGGGATCGGCACGCTCGGTGCGGTTTCGGTGAGTTTGCCGTCGGGGCCGACCGTGAGGAACCGCGTGTCTTTGCCTGTCCGGTAGACGACCTCGACGGCGGACTGCTGCCCCGCTGCGAGGGTGCGCACGAACTCGTGCACGACGGCGGCGAGGGCCTTGTCCTCGGTCGCGGTCAGGTCCATCGGTGGTACGTCGGCACCGGTGAGCCTGGCGCGTGCTGTGGTCGCGGAGGTCGCCTCGATCTCGACGGTCGGCGCCATCGTTAGTTGATCCCGCCGAAGGCACCGGCGCCGGCGAGTGCGGTGTCCATCTCGTCGACGACGGACTCGGTCTGGGCGAGCTCGGCCAGCGCTTTGTCGCGGGCCGCGCCTGCGGGCAGTGCTTCGATGACCGCGCGGCGTTTGATGGTGGCGTCGCGGATCTCGGCGAGGCGTTCGCGGGTCAGTTCCTGCTTCTCGTCGAGCTTGGCGAGCCACAGCGGCGCGGTCGCTTTGAAGTAGTCGCGCAGCGCCTTGATCACCGGATCGTTGGCGCCCTTGGAGACGAACGGTCCGCGCAGTGCGGCGACGTCGTCGGCGGTGGGGGTGATCGACTGGGAGATGCGGCGGGTCATCGGTGATCCTTCCGGTGGTGACTACGGGTGCGGTTCAAGGGGTGAAAGAACGTTCGGCGCAGTGTGATTCGGCCGACGGCTGTGCGGCGGCGGGTGGGCGCTCGCGCGCGGTGCTGTCGGAAGGTCATGCGAGCGTTCCTGCGAGGTCGGGTTCGGGCAGGACGACGACACCGGTGGCGTCGAAGGTGATGCGGGTTTTCACACGGCCGGTGCCGACGGTCAGAACGGTCGAGGTGACCTCGCCCTTCTTCCCGCGACGCACCTCGACCGCATCGACGGTGACCGGGACCAGCTCGCCGTCCGCGTCGTCGATCAGCACGGTCTGTCCGGCCTGCACGCTCGATGCCGGGATGACATCGGCGAAGTCCTCGTCCTCGGGCGCGGGTTCCGGTGCGGATTCGGGCTCGGATGTGGTCATCGACACCGCGCCGACCTCGCTGGTTCCCGCACCGCCGAGGATGATCGGCTCCGGCACGCTGCCGTGGCTGCGCGCACGCTTGGCCAGCGCGCGTTCGGACTCGATGAACGCGGCCAGCTCCGGCGAGTAGCAGGTGAACTGCGGCGCCTCTCCCGGCATCAAGCCCTCGATGATCGATTTTTCTCTGTCCAACAGCTGATTCCACTTGTTCGGATGCCGGTCCACGTTCGGGGTCCACCACATCTGCGCATCGACCGGACTGCCGTCGTCGCCGAGCGCGATACCGCGGCCCTTGACCGAGGTGTCGACCTCCCGCCCGACGGTCGAATCGCCCCACATCATCAACGCGCCGTCCTGCGAGAGGTTGCCGAGGCTGATGCGGGTGCCGAAGTTGTCCCGCGCGTTGCCGGACGCGCCGCCGAACAACGATGCGTCCGGGCGCTGCACCCCGAGCAGCAGGCGGATGCCCGCCGAGCGGGCGAGCACCGCCAGATCCGCCCACGCCCCGAGCGGATCGAGTTCCTTGAGCAACGCCTTCGTCTCGTCGTCGCCGGTCTTGGCCAGGCGCTGCCACTTGCCCGAGAGGATGAAGAACTCGTCGAGCACCGCGATCATCAACGGCAGCTGCGAGCCCTCGATCTTCATCTGATGGATGTAGGCATTGCGCGCCATCATCTCCGCGTGCAGGGCGCGCACGAACATCGCTGCGCGCAGCGCGTCGTAGATGATCGCCCCACACCCCGGATAGCCCTCGAGACCGTCGAGTTCGATCATCTTCGGATCGACCCCCACGAACGGAATACCGCGCCGCGCGGCCTCGGTGAGCAGCGTGCGGATCACCGAGGTCTTCCCGCCACCGGTGGGCCCGACGATCAGGCAGTGCGGCTTGTTCGAGCTGGTGGACACATCCCAGAACATGATCCGGTCCGCGGCCCCGGTCGCATACGGCAGATGCCGCAGGTTCTCATCGACCAGCGCGAGCGGATGATCCACCCGCTCCGGCATGGCGGTGACCAGACGCATCACCAGGTAGCCCTGATCGGGGTACCACTCGCTGGTCCAGTTCCGGCCGGACTCGTGCGGACCGGCCAGGGAGGCGAGCGCTTCTTCGACCTTGAGCTGGAAGCCTCGAACGCCCGCGTTCATCGACCGTGCGAAGGCGATGCGGTAGCCGGTTTCGATGCCGCCGGAGTCGCGGGTCTCGACGGTGACCTTCGGGTCGGTGAACATCGAGGCCGCGTCGAGCGCACCTTGCAGGGCCTTCTGCCGGTCCGACCGGGTATCGGGGATGATCGCTGCTCGGGTGACGACGATGCGGTCACGGTGGGCGTCGTGCCGAACCTTGATCTCCCACCGCGTAGTACCGGGAAAGGCCGCCTTGATCGCGCGGGACAGCTCCTCGAACTGCTTGGGCCGGATGACCGTGCCGCGGTACATCGTGATCGTCGCGCGGCGGATCACGCGCCACCCGGTGGGGAACGACACGGTGACTTTCTTCGGCAGCTGCCAGGTGCCCTGTCGCACCAGGGATTCGAGGGTCCGCGACCACCTGTGTGAGCGGTAACGCAGGACATCGACGGTGACGAATGCGATGGCAGCGACGACGAGCAGCAGTCGGTAGCTGTGCAGCGTCGACAGCACCTCGAGGACGGTCCCGTTGACAGAGGCCGCCGACGCGATCCGTGGGGCGCAGACACCCGCGGCCGCGGCCACCCCCACGATGGGTGAGAGCGGGACAAAGCGGGCGACGCGCGTCGGCCGGCCGTCTTCGCCGATCTGCTGGCCGCGTGCGGGGCCGTGATCACCGAATGTGTCACGCCACGTTGCGACCAACCAGTCCTTGAGTGGGTCGGGACTTCCGCTCACCGCCTGTGCCTTTCGTTCCGACAGTTTCCGAACATCGCCCGGGATGACGATGTCGAGCACCGTGGCAGAACTCCGCGAAATCCCCAACGGGGGTACCCCGCGGAGCGGAGCCCGACAGCGGGGATGGTTCCGGGACGTTCACCCACGACTCGGGTCATCGAATTCCCGCTCCTGCAAACACGTTCAGGGAGATCGTCGCCTGCCTTCGTATGTCGACCGTCGGGCACGGTGCACACCGTTCCGTGAGGCAGACGGCCCAGCAGAGCGTGTGGCGGTTCGCCGACCGGTCGAGGAACCGCCGTTTCACGCACTCGAATAGTGCTCGGCGAGCACTGGTCGCAGCGGTGCATCGATGCGCTTGCCGACGCTTGCATGAGCGCTCGATCACAACGGTGGTGGACGCGTCGGATATCGCTCGATCGAGCGGTGAATCGAACGACCGAGTGGGTGCGTGTAGGCGGTATGAATGAGCGCCCGCACCAGCGCGATGACACCCCGCGCAGGCATCATCCGACGACATGCCCACGAAATATATTGCGCCGCGCGGAATTCAGGATTACACTCCCCCCGAGGAACGAGGGGGGAGTGACCCCGGAGGGGTGGGCGCGCAAGGCGCTCTTGCGAGCACTCGGATCCACCCCGGGATCAGACGCTCATTTCACCAGGTGTCTCGAAGTGTTCGTGCCACACCGCTTCGACAGGCACACCGGCTCCGCGGCAGCCCTTGCCGCTATCGTTGCTGCGAACTTCCGACAGAGCGCTGTGAGCACCCTGCCCGCGGCGCACGCAAGCGGTGTACCGAATGCCCGTGCTCTGCGCCCCGTCACGCTGCTGCATGCACCTCATCCCCGCTCTCGTTACGCACGGAGCCGTACGCACCCAGCCGAGTCCGGATCCTCGGCGAGTCATCGTGTACGTACTCGGCGCGGTCGCCCACTGCTCCAGCTACCGTGTGCCCGAGATCGGTCGAGCATTGTCAGCCTTCGCTTGGCATCGGCGAATTTCTCCGTCCCACAGCGACCCTCGCACGCGTGCAATCGATTGATCGAGGAGCGGTACCCCCGTTGGGGAAATCGGTGACTTCGTTCTACGGTCACCCGCAGCCAAATTCAGGTGCACCGACCGACTCTCGACGATGGAGCACTCATGTCCCTCATCACCACAGCAGCCCACCTGGCAGTAGCCACGCCGGTGACCGGCGACGTGGTCGCCCAATCCACCGAAGTCACGACTACTGGTGTGCGCGCGTGGATCGGCGACAACATCGTCTTCCTGATCATGCTGTTGATCGCGTGCGCCGTCCTGATCGGCGGCCTGCGAGCGAACCTGTCGCGAGTCGTCACCGTCGGTGGCCTGGCCCTGATCGGTATCGCCTACTTCGCGCTCTCCAGCAACAAGGACGCCTCTCTCGGCGTCGGCAACTGGCTGCTCAGCCTGTTCGGCATCAACGTCGCCTGACTCCCTTTCAACCCGGATAACCGAACGACGATCGAGGAGCGACCGTGATCGACAACGACGACCTGTTGCACCGCGTGGATCAGCACTACCTCGGCCCGACCGGATTTACCTTTCCGATTCGGATCCGCTATGCCGCCGTCGGCGTCGGGGTAACGACCTTCGTGGCGGTGTTCGTGCTTGCCCGCGCCATCGTGCATGTGCCGCTGGGATTCAAGTCGCTGACCGTCATGTTCGCCCTCGCCGTGGTCATCACCGCCAAGGTCACCAAGTACGTCACCGCCGACCGACCGATCCGATCGGTGATCAAGGCCGCGTGGAACGACCTGACCGCACCACGACCACCCCGGCCCGGACAGACCGTCGTGCTGCGCGTGCGCGATCTTCCCCGACCGATTTCCACCGCGCCGACCGAAGGTGAGTCCATCCGATGAGCCTGCAACCCGAACACGAGATCGCGGCACTATTCGATCCGAACTTCGACGAGCCCGAACCGATCATTGTTCCCCCAGGCGCGCTTCCGCCCTCGTGGGCGGCAGCGCTGGCCACCGGACTCGGGCCAGCAGCGCCGCGCGAGCCGGCGTGGCCACAGGCCCTCGAGCCCGACATCGCAGCAACATTCCCACCGGCTGCGATCGAGCCGCCAGCGCCGCCGATACCGGCCGATACGGCAGCACCCTCCGAGAAGGGCGGCAAGCGCAAGCGGCGACACGGCGGCGGTCCGAATGCCGAATTCACCCGGCAGGCCGCGGAGGCGAAGAAACGCCGCGACCGCGACCGCAAATCCGTGCGCCTCGACCTCATCGGCGTCGAGGGCAACATCACCCGCACGCGCCGCCAATCCACGGCGTGGTTCGTCCAACCTCCGGGGCCGTGGAACATGCGGCCCCTCGGCAAGCAACGTCGCTACATCCAGAACGAAGCGCTCGTGGTGGCCAATCTTGCCGAGGCGGGAGTGACGGGTCTACATCGACGATTGGTACGCACCCCGTGGCCGGTGCGGCAATGGGCGCAGGCGCACGACGCCTGGGCCGAACCGATCCCCGACGTTCCCGGCGCATTGTCGTGGGCCGATTACCTGCGTGGCCAGCAGCACGCGATGCTGTGGGGAAACCCCACGCAGAAGGGCCGATACTGGGGTGTCGAGTTGCCGCCCCGATCGGTTCTGGCCCAAGCCCTCGACGTCGTCGGCGCGTGGCTGCTCCCGGTGGTCGACACACCGCTACTCGGCAGACCGGCACGCCTGGTGCGCCGATGGGCACGCGAGGCGTTCGTGGGCGAACAGAAGGCGATCGCCGATCACCTCGGCACGATCGAGCGACACCTGGCCGGCCAGGGCGTCAACGCCAGACCCGCCACCCCGGCACAGATGGACTATCTGCTGCTGCGCTCGGCGACCCTCGGCCTGCCGCTCGACGCCGACGGTGTCATCGCCGGCGGAGGCGACTGGGAGCAGTCCGATGTGGCTGCGCTCGAAGACCTCACCAACCCGGAACTGACACCCGGGGATGGCTACACGACGGTGCGCGGTCAGATCGGCGGCCGTGCCTACACCGGCTACGCCATCGTGCTCACCGTCGGGCGCATGGCACCGCTGCCAATCCCGGAACGAATGCTGCCCTGGCAAGTCATCGGGGACCCATCCGGGGAACCGCTCGAATGGTCCGAACGCATCACGCTCGAGACCAAACGGCAGACCCTGCGGACTCTGCGCCGCCTGACCTCGAAGATCGAATCGCAGTTCGACCACTACACGGTTGAGCACGATCAGGTGCCGCCGCAGGAACTCGCCGAGCAGCACGCGCTCGCTCAGCGGGTGATCTCCGATATCGAGGAGGACCACTCGGGCCTGTCGGTACGCACCGAGGGCTGGTACCGGGTCCTCGTAGTCGGCTCCTCCCCTACCGAGGCCAGGGAAAAGGTGGCCCTGCTCCAGGAGATGTACGCACCCCGAATCCGCCTCGAACACGAGCACGGCCAGTACCAGTTGCTGCGCGAGTTCATTCCGGGCGAGCCGCTGGCAAACGTCGCCCATTGCCGCCGCATGACCGTCGAAGCACTCTCGGCCGGCATGGCCGCCGTCGGTGACCGCATCGGTGACCGCACCGGCGTCGTCATCGGGCAGACCGCCTCGATCGCCCCGCGCCCGGCGGTGTGGGATCTTTTTGCCGCGCACGAGAAGAAGCACAAGTCGGGGCTGACCCCGGTCGTCGCCGTGCCGGGATCGGGCAAGTCGTTCCTCGCCGCCATGATCGTCTACCAGGCCGTCCGAGCAGGCGCCTACGCGGTGGTGCTCGACCCGTCCGGACCACTCAAGAAGCTCGCCCAGCTCCCCGAGTTCCGGGGTATCGCCGAAGTCCAGTCACTGACCGGGCGCACCTCCCGCCCCGGTTCGCTCAACCCGTACCGGGTGATCGTCGACCCGCGGCGAGACGACCCGGACTACGACCCCCAGGGCCCCGACTACGCCGACGATCCCGACCCGGTCGCGGCTGCGCACGCCCAGTACGAGGCCGACGTCCGCGCCGCGGCCGCCGAGCGGATCTCGGTGGCGGTCGCAGTGCTGAAGATGATGCTCACCCCTGCGCGGCTCGAACACGAGTGGACCGAGACGGTCCTTCAGACCGCGGCGAACACGGTCGGCGGCGAGCGGCACCACAACCTACGCGAAGTGCTCGACGCCATCGCCGCGATCGGCCGCAACGACGACAACATCGATCTGCGGTCCTGCGCGAAGAGCGTGCATCAGGACCTGTCGATGATGGCCGACCTGGCCGAGGCCCGGGTTCTGTTCCCGGAAGAGGGCGCCAGCGGCGAGGTCGAGGACACCGACCGTGACGTGCATCTGACCGTGCTGACGACGCCGGGCCTGCAGCTGCCCCCGAAAGGCACCGACCCGACGCAGTGGACTCCGCAGCAACGGATGGCCGGGCCACTGATGCACATGGCCGCGTGGATGGCGAATCGGCTGATCTACGAACTGCCCCGCTACGTCCGCAAAATCTTGTTCCTCGACGAGAACAAGTACATCGAAGAGACCGGCGCCGGCCGCACCCTGAACTTGCGCATCGCCCGCGACTCACGCAAGTACAAGGTGCGCGCACTGGTGTGCTCGCAGCTGCCCGATGACTTCCTCGGCGTCGACGGCACCGACGACAAGTCCGCGCTGACCTACGAGGTGATCATCGGCGATCTCGGCGGCAACGCCCATGCCATCGAGGGCGCCCTCAAACTGCTGAACCTGCCGCTCGGCGAGGGCTACGAGTCGCTGCTGGCCGGTCTCGGCGGCGGTGGCGAAGACACCCTCGATGAGGACGTCAACACCGACGAACTCGACGCGGCACGCCGCTTCATCGTCAAGATGGCCGACGACATCGAGCTGATTCGCTCCGACTGGACGCACTTCGTGCATCTGGCGCACGTGTTCGACGCCCTGGACTCGCGAGCAACCCGACCCGTGTCGGGAGGGACGTCTTGAGCGCGCAGCGATTCCGATTCCCGCAGGCGCAGCGCCCCTCTGCTCGATGTCGCAGCCTGCGATGCAAGGCGCGGGCGGTGCACGGCCTGACGGTGCTGTTGCTCGCCGCCGTCGCGTTCATCGGGCTCGCCGGTGTCGCGGCAGCGAGCGGCTTCGACTGCAAGGAGGTCCCCTCGCCGCAGTTTCCGAACGAGGTGCTCGAGACCGTCTTCGACTCGACCAGCGCGGACCGGCCGGCGCGGGACGGCTCGACCGGCTACGAGACCTACGGATGGGCCGGCCTGGATTGGTCCGTCTACGACCTCGGGTGCGGCGAGGATCTGGTACGCGCACCCGACGCTGTCCTCGACACCAACTACGGAAACCTGTTCCTGGGTATCGGAAAATCGATGGCCGCAGCGGCATTCTGGCTCGACGATCAGACGAAGACGGGCCAGGCGGCCACCGATGCCGGGGTCGCTCCGGTGCTCGCACAGTTCGACAAGATCGTCTACAGCATCACCGCCGGCATGCGCGCGGTCTATTGGACATGGCTGGGCGTTGCGCTGGCCGTCGTCTCCGTGCTCGTGTTGTGGAACGCGCTCAAAGCAGACAGTGCCGGTGTGACGCGGA
>NZ_JADZGH010000063.1:0-17008 GCF_015865005.1 Rhodococcus sp. CX | reverse complement strand
CGGCGCTCGGCCTGATGCTCGGGGCACTGCTGATCGGCGCACCGCAGAAGGCCCTCCAGATCTCCGACGACACGTTCGGCTCGCTCGTCACCGAGACCCAGGACCAGATCTTCGCGGTTCGCTTCGGCGGCGGAGAGGGCAACGGCACCTTGGTTTCCGGTGGCACCAACCCGCGCGATGTGCTGCTCGACCAGATCTTCCTCGAGGACTGGCGCAAGGGCTGGTTCGGCACCAACTACGACCCGACCGATCCCGCCCAGCTCGGCCCGCGGCTGCGCAATTCGCTGGCGTTCTCCTACGCCGAGCAGCAGCAAGTCAAGGGCGATCCGACGGCTCAGGCACAACTCGCCCAGGACAAGGCCGACCAGTTCAAGGAAATCGTCTCCTCCCTCGAAGAGGACTATCAGCTGTCCTACTACCAGTTTCAGGGCAAAAACTCCGGTCGCGCCGGCACCGGGTTCATGGCCATGCTCAAACTGGCGATGCCCTCGCTGCTGTGGATCGGCGCGTCGGTCCTGAAACTGACCGCACTACTGGCGATCCGATTCGCGGTGCTGTTCGCTCCGCTCTGGATTCCGGTCGCGATCGCGCACGGCGGGTGGCTGTCACGGGTCCTGCGCACGCTGGGCTCGGCCTACCTGTGGGGTGTGGCCGGCGCGGCCGTCGTCGGGCTGTATCTGATGGCGCTGGTCTCGCTCTATGTTCACTCCGGCGGCGACGTCGACGGCACCTGGCGACTGTGGATCCTGGTGCTGCTGACCGTCGCGGGTTGGGCGTTCCTGCGGCCGTTCAAACGGATGTCCCAGACCCTCACGCAGAACCGCGCGTCGATGCTCAACCGCAAGGCACGTAATGCCCAAAAGACTCTCCGGCGGAAGCTGTTCACCAGCGCCGCCACGGCAATCGGCGGACCGGGTGCCGGGGCCGCCGTCGGCGCCGCGCACACCGTGAGCGACCTGCAGAGGCGACGCACCAGCGGCGAGATCGCCGGGTCGGGTGGGGTACCGGTACCGGCCCGCCCGGAAGGCCGGTCCCTGAACAACCAACGTCAGCAGGCCTTGACCAAGTCCCGCGCCGACGCCCGTAAGAGCCAGTCCTCGGGCCCAGCCAACCGACTCGATCAGGCATCGGCGGCGGCCACAGAACGCGACGTCCGCCTCGCGGGTATCGCCGCGATGGCCGGCCGTGATGCGTCCCGCGGCAAGGCCGAGAGCCCGGACACCGAGAAGGCGATGCGTATCGGCGCCACCGTGTGGAAGCGGATCGATACAAGCGAAGCCGAAGAGCAGCAGCTGGATCGGCGAGCCCGCCGGGACCTGCTGACCGCCGGCGTGGGGCAACGCTGGGACGGCGGGGATCGCTCTGCGATCGCACCGATGAAGGTCTACACCCCCGGCCGGCCCCACCGGTCCGGCCGCAATCCGCGAACCGATGTTCTCGCCTCGCCGACGGTTCGTCGACAGCAGCAGCAGGAACCGTCGCAGAACATCCGGGTGTGGACGGCCCCGACTCCGGGATCGCACCGGCAGGATCGGTACAGCTGATGTCGGCATCCGGGCCCAATCCCGTCCTGGCACCGGTACGACGCTGGGTGCTCTACTCACGCGCGCACCTGGCGATCACCATCGCCGGATTCGTGGCGCTGCTCTTCGTCGCCGGCGCGATCTTCGGCCAAACTCCGCCGCGGCCGCCAGCGTCCACCACGGCCACCGAAGTCACCGCCGCCGAGAACGTCGCCCATGCACCGGCCATCACGGCGGAATCGATCACCTACGAGCTCGACGAGGTCACCGAGTCCCAGGTCGCCACCCAACCCACGACGTGGACTGCGACAAGCGCACCGGCCACCGCGATGGCGTACGCACACGCCTTCGCTGATCCCACTGTCTCGGATACGACATGGCTGACGGCTCTCGCTCAATTCACCAAAGAGGCGCCCGACGAGACCCTGGTGTCGGCACGGCCCCGGATCCCGCTCGTGATCACCGGTCCGACCAGCAGTCGCCTCGAGGAACGCGCCGGCACCCGCACGGCACACGTGGTCGTTCCCACCCAGGTCGGGAACATGCAGATCGTCCTCACCGTCGCCGACCACGGGACACGGTGGGCAATCACGACTCCGCCCACTCTGAGCCTGAGCGAGGCCGAGCGCAGCACTGCGACGTCTCCCCCATCCGCCACACCAACCTTCACCACCCCGAACGTGACAACGCCAGCGACATCCGAACTCGGTCTGCCGATATCGAGCCGCGCCGCTCCGCCGGCATCCGCCGGCACCGCCGCCGGGAATCCCTTCCCGGAGCCGGTCCCCGGCCCGCTTCCCATCCCGGAGCTCGACACCCCGATCCCCGGGGAACGATGACCATCGTCGGCGCGGCGCGCGTCCTGATGCTCACCGGTGCTGCGGCCGTTGTCCTCGGGACTGCGGCGTGCGCCCCGGCACCGGTCATCGCGAAGGACCCGTGTCGGTCCGTTCCCAGCGACAACGCCGGGATGGGCTCGGGTACGCGGGATCTGGCACTGCGCCCGTCCGGACCGATCCGCATGCCGGTCGAGCCCGGAACAACCACGTACACCTCGCCGTTCGGTGCGCGCTGGGGGGCCGCTCACCTCGGGGTGGATCTGGCCGGACCCGTCGCTACGAAGATCCTCGCCGCGCTCGACGGTCGGGTGGTCGCCGCGGGATCGGCCGCCGGTTTCGGGAACTGGATCGTCATCGACTCCAATGTCGACGGCAAACCGGTCTCGACGGTCTACGGGCACATGTTCGACGACGGCCTGCGGGTCGCGGCGGGTGATGTGGTGGCTGCCGGGGAGCACATCGGCGATATCGGCAATGCGGGCGAATCCACAGGACCACATTTGCACTTCGAATACTGGCAGGGCGGTCGGTTGCAGGGCGGTGTGGCGATCGACCCGCTGACCGTCCTTCCGGGTATCGCCGACCAATCAGAAACCAGCGGTGATGCTCTCGACCTCCACCGCGACGCGAACATCGAACTCATGGCCTCGGTCCGATCGGCCTCCGACTGCACCGGATTCGGAGCGCCCGGCGCCGGGGAGCTCGCGTTCCGCGCTGCGCCAACCGAGTTCGAGCCGTGGATCAGGCGCGCGGGCACGGTATGTCCAGAGATCGATTCGCCGTTGATCGCAGCGCAACTCGAGCAGGAGAACGGATTCCGCCACGGCCCGAACGCACCGGTCTCCGCGACCGGTGCGACGGGTCCGGCACAGTTCATGCCCGGCACATGGAGCACATGGGGCAAGGACTATGACGGCGACGGCACGACGGATCCGAACTCGATCGGGGATGCGGTGATGTCGCAAGCGCACTACATGTGTGCGCTCTACCAGGAGGTTTCCTCCATTCCAGGGGACCCGATCGGCTTGACTCTGGCCGCGTACAACGCTGGGCTCGGCGCAGTCCAGGTCCACCGAGGAATCCCGCCCTACGCCGAGACACAGCACTACGTCGCGAAAATCACCAACGCCCGTGGGAAATTCGTCAACCCCAACTCTCGCGGCCGTTTCGTCCCGAGTGGCGAACAGGGCGGTCAGATCGTCACGGCCGCACGTGACTACCTCGGTACTCCGTACGTGTGGGGCGGCGGCGGAACCGAGGGCCCTTCCCGTGGTGGGTTCGACTGCTCGGGCCTGACCTCGTATGCCGTGCACGCTGCCAGCGCCGGGAAGGTGACACTTCCCCGCACCTCGGAACAGCAGTGGTCCGTCGGCATCGAGATCCCCATCGATCACGCCCGGCCGGGCGATCTCGTGTTCGGCGATTGGGGACCGAACGGGCCCGGCCACGTGGGCATCTACTCGGGAGCAGGACAGATGGTCCACGCACCCACAACCGGAGACGTGGTCGAAGAAGCCCCCATCCGGGCCGGAATGAAGGCCCGACGAGTGCTGTGAGAACTGCGACATCAATGCTGCCGGGCAGCGCTTTTCGGAAAGGGACGGTAGACGGTATGAGGGCTCGCATGCTGACGCTGATGGCCGTGCTCGCCGCAGTGGTGGGCCTTGTGGCCTACTCCAGTTCACGGAGCAGCGACCCTATGGATCCGTCGGACGGCGCAACCACGACCACCCCGGCGGCCGTTGGCACCCCGGCCACCCCGATCCCGGTGCCGACCGACGCGGCGATCACCGAACCGCCGGCGGCGTCCCGAGCCGCCGAGGACGCAGCGCGTGAAGGGCTCACCGTGGCCTTCACCTGGTTTCCCGCTACCGACGCGACACGGAACGAGGCGTATGGGCGAGCCCGCCGCTGGCTGACCGACGCCCTTGCCGGCCGCATGGTGATGAATGCGACGACCGAACGCGGTCCGGGTGTGCGGTGGACGCACTGGGCGCAGCAGCAAACCAAGATCGTGGCCGAAGTCAGCATCGAATGCTCCGGATGCCCCGCGGACACCGACGACGTCGTCCGGCGGGTGGCCACCATCAAGCAGACCGCAATCTCGGGCGACCGAGCGACCGCGGTCACCCCCGACACCACGGTGTGGGTCGCCGTCGTTCGAGAACGCGATCGCTGGCTCATCGACGATGTCCGCTACTGACTACGGAGAACTTATGAACCGCAAGAGCATTGTCACGTCCCTGATTGCGATCGGCGTGATCGGTGGTCTCGTCGGCCTGACCGTATGCAACAGGGATCGGACGATCACCGAGTCGACGACGAGTACTCGAACCACGACCACCTCACCAACCGATGTCACAGCCTTCAGCGAGGACGACTTCGGTGCCAGCGTCGTACGCGGGTTCGCCGACACCATCGTCGCGACCGTCGAAGAACGCGGAGGTACCCCCGAGCAAGCCGTCGCGGCGTTGGTGGCCAGCAACGCCGAAACAGGCTGGAGAAGCGCTCTCCCCTTCAGCCCACAGGGAGGCATCCGGGACATCTTCGGGTGGCGTTATACCCTTCCGGCCTCAGCAGAGTCGTGGGAGGCCGCGGCCGAGGCCACACAGGTCTTCATGGACGTCGCCGCCACAGTGAGAGTCGATCCCGCGGACCCGGCCGCCTATGCCCTAGCGGTCCAGCGCGCCGATCCTCGTGGATACATCACCGAGGAACGGCTGCTGAAATCAGGAAGGACCCCCGAACAGCACTACTCCGCTGCACTCCCCCGGGCTCAGTCGGCCTACGAGAAGCTGCGTCCTCCCTCCTAACGGCCAGCCGAGGTCCTCCGACGGGTCGGTGCCTCCCCAGGAATCACCGGTCACCACCCGTTAGGTTGCAGCAATGAACAGTCTTCGGGGAGGCGCTGCCGTCATCACCGGCGCAGCATCCGGCATCGGCCGCGAGCTGGCACTACTACTGTCCGAAGCCGGGGTTCCGTTGGCACTCGGCGACATCAACGGTGGCGAGCTGGACCACACGGTGCAGCTCTGTTCGGCCAGCCGTTCGACTCCCGTCTCATCCGCTGTGGTGGACGTACGGGATGAATCATCGGTCGGAGACTTCGCCGACCACACCAGCACCGCCCACGGCCGCATCCGGTCGGTGTTCAATGTTGCTGGAATACTTCACTCCGGCAACATCATTGATACTCCCATCAAGTCCTACGAGCACGTCCTAGCAACGAACTTCTTCGGAGTCGTCCACGGCACGAAGGCATTTCTGCCGCACATTCTCGCCGCCGGCGGCGGGCATGTCGTCAACGTCTCGTCGGCGTTCGGCCTTGTGGCCGTGCCCGGCTATTCCGCCTACAACGCATCGAAGTTCGCCGTCCGAGGATTCACCGACGCGCTTCGTCAGGAGATGCTGATCGCCGGCCACCCGGTGCAGGTGACCTGTGCGTACCCCGGGGGCATCAAGACCTCGATTGCCCGTACAGCGCTCCACACCGACAAGGTCGACCCCGACGCGCTCGCGCGGTCGTTCGACGAGTGGATCGCCCGAACCGATCCGCGGGTGGCCGCCGAGAAAATCCTCGCCGGTGCCGCTGTTGGGCGCGCCAAGGTCCTGATCGGGAACGACGCCCGGTTTGTCGACTTCTTCTCTCGCATCGTGGGAACACGACACCACAGGCCGTTGGCCGCCGCCCTGCGGAGAAGACAGATGTGATAGTCATTTCCGTAGGTACATCCAGTCTCGGGGGGGAAGAGATGGCCAATCCTTGGCTTTTGATCAGTACATTCGGTGGGGCCGAACCCACCCTCATCGGACAGGGGAATCAGCCCAAGTCCTTCGTTCCGCTCGATCGTGTCTTCCGAAGTCGACGCACCGTCAGCACCGCGCTGCTCGAAGTCCAGCAGCTAGTTCTCGACATGATCAATCGCCCGTCTCCGATCGACCACACGGCCACGTCGGGGTCACGGATGGCCGCTATGCCACTTCTGAACTCGGAGGGACGGTTACACGGGCTGCAGCTGTGGCGCGGCAGCGTCGACGAGACCCCGCCCGATCGCGATCCTGTCGGAGCCTGGCATTTCAACCTCACCTTGGGACAGGCATCCGGTTCCGATGACCTCTTCGATCTGTACCGAGTCGCAGAGAAGGACCGTCGATCCACCGTCGCCCAGGCCGGCGCCTTTACCCGGTTGAAGACCAACCTCGACGAGGGCGAGGCTCTGGCGAAGATCCTCCGGTCCGAACCCGGCACCGAGCATCAGGCAGTGTGGACGGTCGTCCGAGACGACGGGGAAGAACGCGCGGCACATTTCTCCTGCCGGATGCTCCGTGAGGGTAAGCACGTGATCCTCCGCGGCCTCACCCACGACATCGGTCCGGCCGCGTCCGCTCACGTCGCAGCCCAAGCTCCGGTCGTTCTCGAGCACCGGATCGTTGAGACGAAGCTGCGTCCCGGCGAGCACCTCGCGTATGTCGATCTCAGGCGCTTGCAGCTCGTCAAATGGCGTGGTGAGCCTATGCCCGGGATCGCATGGGAGAACCTGCCGGAACAGCCCACTCCCGGAATACATCCGGACGACGTACCGGTCGCGCGGCGAATGGTGGACGACCTCGCACACCGGTCCACGTCCGGCGAGATTCGCTTTCGAGCACTCGACGGGACCTGGCGACTCGTCCATCTCGAGGTCTCGTTGATGATGTTCGATCAGCACACGACCGGTGGGCTTGTCACCGCGAGATTCGCTGAGTAGCAGCACTCTTCGTGCACATACTTGGGATGAGTTACATCCACTCGAACGCAATGCCAGGAACATCCGAAGAGTGGGCAAGTTGCTGTTGCGGCACAAGTGCCCCGATGCATAGGGTTCTATGCGCGTGCCCAGTTACCCAGGGAATCCTGCGGTCTGTGCCATCTCCGGACCGTTTGTAGCGCAATGCCTACTTCGGCGTACCCGCATTCCCTGGACCAGGAGACGAATGACAACGGCGGCACCACATCAACCGAGTCGACTGCGACCGAACCGCATTCGCCTCCGCCGCTCCGTGAGCGCAGAAGGATTACGCCGGGGCACCCAGCGGCCGGCTACGCACTCGTTCGTAGCTCGCCCGCAGCTCCGCTTCCGAGATCCCCAGTGCCGCCGACAACCGGCGCGCGGCGTTGTCGGAGAGCGAGATCTCTCCGCGCTCGACACTGCCCACGATCCGGGTTGTCACCCCCGCCGCGGCCCCGAGTTGGGGTTGAGTCATTCCTCTGAGTACACGCCAGTCGCCCGGGTACCGCTCCTCCTCCGGGACCTTGACCAGATCTGCCACGGCGAGGTCGAGGAGGTCCGCCACCTTGGCCAGCAGGTCGACCTGGGGGGACGACTCGCCCAGCTCCCACTTCCGGACGGTGCCCGGATTCATGCCCGCGCTCCTGGCGAGTTCGGCTTGAGAGAGGCCCCGAGCTCGCCGCGCGTTCGACAACGCCTGGGGCTGGAAGCCCCGCATCACTCGTCTGCTCACAGAGCCCCTGCCAGGTACGTCTTCATCGCTAGACACTGTGCAATCTCCTGGATACGATGCGCACACGATGATGTCTACAGAATAATGGTTTTAGAATCACAGAAGGGAAGGTGACAGGTTCCGAGAAGTGAAAGGTCCCCCGGCTGTTGGTAGCAGCCAGGGGACCGTCGACCAACCGATTGTTAGCAGCAATCGGTAAGCCACGAGGTCGCAGGGTTAGCAGCCCCACGGCCTCCTCGCAGTTGGAGACCTGCATTGAACACGTTAGTTGGCGCAGCACGCCTGCGCCTAGCCACTGCACGATCCCGAGGGAACGCATCACGAGTCGAACTCTCCGATCGGGTCCCCCCAGGACCCGTTCAGGACATCCTCTCCACCCACATCCCAGCCGACGACAAGAGGTCCTGCGCGTGCTGCGGGTTCGAGTACACCTTGGAAAAGCCTCTGTGCCCGCTCGTCGCCGCGACTCTCCGGAGACTCGTCGTCACGACGCCGACGAACCCCCTCGCGACTCTAACGCCCGGTAGCCTGCACCGAATCTCACGCGAACACACGGGAACAGGCCGCTGCCGCAGATGTGGATTCGTCTACTCGTCAGAGGTCCGAACGTGCCCGACCGCGCGCCGCATCACGGCAGAGCTGGAGCGACGCGGGCTCGAGCCGTTGAGTCGGCCCGACAGAGCCGTCGGGCTTTGTGCAGGCCGCAGCAATCTGTGGGAGGCGACCGAGACGGACCCGGCGCATTGGCGACGCGCGATGACCGCATGCCGCGCATGCCCTCTGCTCGCACAGTGCGAAGAGCGAGTCGAGGAACTCATCACGCAGAAGACCCCTCCCAGGATGGCAGTAGCCGCTGGAATGCTATTCAACGTCCGCGGTGAAGTTGTTCCCGCCGACAAGGTGATGCAGTACGCGATCAGTCGTGGGCACGTCGCCAAGCTGCGGCCGGGGACCGGCCGTCGACGTGTTCCCTCAGCGGTGGTCGCATGACCGTGACCGCCATAGACCGCGACGGCCGCCGATGGGCCCTCATTGCCATCGACTGTGAGCTACGTGCACGTCTGGTGCACGGCTCGGCAACGCCGGCACACCTGGAACTATCCGAGCTCATCAATACGTTCGGACCGCTTGTCCTCTCCCCCGCTCGTCGTGCCGACACCGTCGGTTACGCCGCGTTCATCGACACCGTCGATCTCGTTGCATCCGACCCCGCCACAGCCTCGGTCGAATCCATCGACCAGGTGGCTCGATTCGCACGCTCGATTGTCCTTCCGGGCGGGCGCGCGCGCTGACGCGGCGCCCGGTTGCCGCCGCGCGCTGCCGGTGATCACCGACTGGCCGCGACGAGCTGAACGCTGTTCCAGCGCACCGATAGTGGAGAAAGTACACAGCACCGAGTGACCGACTGAGCAACCTCGATACAGGATCCAACTTCACAGCGCAGACCCAGAGACACAGACTCCGAAGGGGGTTCGGCCGAATCCCACGGGGAAGACCCGCCAAGGTCTTCCCCGTCTCGGAGCGGTCGACTCGCCGACGATCACGCTCCTGGGTGGGTGACGGAAGCGCCAACTTCCGACACTCGAACTGCATTCCCCGAAGGGACTTACCGTGCCAGGTACGTCTCAGGGTAGCGCATACCCTGTTTCCTGCTCTATCAGAACATCATTCAACCCGGATGTGTCGCCCGAAACCAACAGTGACACCTCCTCCTCCTCGATTCTCTGGCCCGACGACGGTGCGTCCCGGGGTCCCGCGGCGGATCTCCAAGTCGACAGCGATTCCACCGATACCGACGAAGCCGCGGTTACCGCCCTTCTCGCAACCCAACCCACAAAGTCGCGATCGTTCTCCCGGCCGATCGACGACGGCGTTGCCGCCCGAGTGCCGACGTGGCAAAGCCGCGCGCGATGGCTGACCATGTGCGAGTGGATCGTCACGAACACCGATCGGGGGCGTACGGCATTGCGCCGGTATGAAATTGCACTGTCTACGTTCCTTGCCGCCTGTGCGGCACACGCGGCCGTCGCCGAATCGAGTACCGGGCGCCGGGTAACCGCAAGCCTGGCAACCCTTCAGACCCGTTCGGGACTGTCGAAGGATGCGCTGCGACGAGGCCGCAGGGTGATGCGCGAGCTCGAGCTCGGCGTGGAGTTGGCACGCGGGAAACTACTCGACCGGATCGAGCGTGAGGCCGCCGCCCGTCTGCACGAAAAGATCCAGGGCATACGCCCGGACCGCCCCCAGCGCGGCGCAGCAAGCGTATGGGCGCTGTCGTCTCCACGGTGGGCAGTCGAGGCAATGCCCGAACACGAACCTCGGAGGCCGCCCTCACGCCGACGACACCGCACCGCGATACGGCGGCCGGTACCGACAGCGTCCCGCCCCTGCTCCGCACCCCAATCCTTCAGGGGTTCTTCCAGACGTGAATCTTCCGTAGGGAAGAACTCACCAACGCGCGAGCGCGCGGGCTCAGGAACATCGACAGTGTCTCCTCGCTCGATCAATCTCCAGCGGGCAGCGGCCGTTCTCGTCGATCGAATCCCCGCACTGCGGTCGGTGGTCGGACCCGATCCCGCACTGTCGACAGGGCGCCACCGGCACGTTGGGGTTGTGTGCGACCTGCTCGTACACGTCGGGATCGACACCAGCCGATGGACCGGGATCGACATCGTCGACGCCCTCAACCGGAGCACGGCGCAGCGCGGCTGGACATGGCCGACGTCCGCGGCCATGAGCTCGCCCCTCGGGCTGCTGAAGTGGCGACTGAGTCGGATCGATTGGTCCGGTCCGTCGCCGACGCAGAACGCGACCGCCGGCCGTGGCTGCGATGGCGAATCGCCCGCCGACATCGCCGACCGCCTGGTCAAGGCTCGGCGGGCAGAGATTGCCGCCTTCAATTCGTCGACGCGGACCGCTCCCCCTGCCTCGGCAGAGCACCGGAAGGCGATGCGGGAGGCCTTCATCCAGGCTCAGACGCGGCGGCGCCATCGACCGTCGCAGGGGTCAGTTCCGGCACGCAGACAGCGCGGCAGAGTTGCCCTATGAATATCCCCGCCATCGTTCGGGATTCTCCCCTCGATCGCTGATGGCCACTGCGGCACGCGTCCTCGCCAGCCGATAGCCCCGCAACCTCGCGGTCGTCGGCTCCTGCGAGTCCCGAAACACGCAGAGTACCGCTGGTCAGAGTGCATAAACGGATCCGCAGGAAGGGGAACACCCCCCTTTGGGAAAAAGCCGTAGTAGGTGAATGTAAGTACCCATGTGTTCCTTCCGGTCATCGAGGTGCCCTATGCCCGCCAGACGTTCGAGATCCCGCCGCACGGTCGCACTGATCGCCACCGCGACCGTCGCCGGCAGTGGCGTCACGCTCACCGCTCCCGCGATCGCCAACGCAACCCCGGCCAGCTGTGCAGCAACGTTCAACCTGTTCATCCCGGGCACGTGGGAGACCGACGAGAACGCCGACCCCGCCCAGCCGGTGGGAATGCTCAAACCCGTTGCAGACGCACTGAAGAGCGAGCACGGCAGCCGGGCACAGGTATACACGCTGCCGTACATGGCGCGAGCATTCGACAACGGGCACACCTACGCCGACAGCAAAGCCGACGCCGTCTCCAAAGCCAAGCAGGTGCTGACGAACATCGCGAACTCCTGCCCGAACACGAAGTTCACGATCGTCGGCTATTCGCAGGGCGCCGATGCCGCGGGCGACATCGCGTCCGACATCGGCAACGGCAACGGCCCCGTCGACCCCGACCGGGTGCTCGCTGTCGGTCTCCTCGCCGATCCCGGTGCCGGAACGAACGGGTCGGCGACCGTCGGACCCCGTACCTCGGGACAGGGCATCGCCGGTCCCCGCTCGCAAGGGATGGGCGCACTCTCCGGGCGCGTCGCCTCGATCTGCGATCCGGGCGACCTGTACTGCTCGATCGAGAAGGGAGCGAGCCCGCTCCTCGGCTCCCTCGGCTCGATCCTGAGCAAGACCCCCAGCACCAGCGACACCACCCCAGCCGACGGCAACAGCTCCCTCGCCACCGCACTGACCTCGGACTTCTCCGACGCCGACCTGCCCGCCCTCGGATCGAATACGACAGCCCTCGGCCAACTGCTCGCCGCACCGACCGTCGATATCCGACAGGTCGCCGCAACCGCGACATCGATCGCGAATACCGTTGCGGCGCTGACCGACCTGATCGACTCCGGTGCCGCCGACCCGGCCGCGAACAGTCAGCTCGCAGCCGCACCACTCGATTCCGCCGAACGCAACGCCTCCGACGTCCTCACCCGGGCAACGCAATCCGACCTCGACCAAGCGCTCCGCACCGCCACCGACCTCGCCGAAGCCGCACACGCACTGACCGGTGGTGACCCGCCAACCCTGCCGGGGTCCACTCCGGAGATGCAGACCCTCGCGGCGACCGCACACACCCTCAACACGCAGATCGCGCCGCTCGCCTCAACCCCCATCGACGCACTCACCTCGGCCACCGGCGTGCTGTCGGTCCTCAAGCCAACGGTGGTGGTCAACCAGGTCCTGAACGTCGTCACCGGTGTGACCTCACTCGACATGCCCGGCATCCTCACCAACCTGACCCTGCTGCCACACAAGGTCGCCGCGCTCGACGCCCACGGCGCGCACCAGATCGCCGGCGAGCTGAACAACCAGTTCGCCCCGCTGGTAAAGATGGCCGCCGCCGTCGACTTGAACTGGGTCTCGCAGGTGCTGGCGATCATCCCCGATCCGTCCGGAGCGACCCGGATCGCGGCGCTCGTCGCATCGATCCTGGCGAACGTCGACGTCATCCGCCTGGCCAATATCGTCGGTCAGATCCAGGAAGTTGCCTGGTCGGCCGTCGAGAAACTGCTACCCCCACCGGGGCAACACCCCGATCCGCTCGGCGCCGGCGCAGCTATGACCGGCCTCGTCCCGGTCGGCCTGGACCTCGCATCCGTGGCGATGAACATGCTCTCGGGCACGGCCACCAAGACCTCGCCTGAGCTATTGGGCAAGCACGCAAACGTGGTGTCTACCGGCATCACGGCCCAGGCCGACACCCTGGACCTGCCGCAGCTGTCGAACTTGCTGCTCGAGCTGTCCCGGTCGCAGGGCGCGGAGGATCTGGTCTCCCTGGTCGGTGAAGGACTGGGCGCCGTGAGCTTTTTCACCTCCGGTGCCCACACCAATTACAACGCTCTCGTCGTCGACAATGCCGGCCGCAACGCCATCGAGTGGCTCTCGGATTGGCTCAACCTTCAGATCGGACATGCCCTATGAGCCCCCGGGCCCACAACCCCGCCGCGCGCTGGACCTGGTGCACCATATGCCAACACCGCGGCTACCACACCCGCGGCGACGCGAAAACCGTCCGCAAACGCCACCCAGGCGAAAAGGGCATGGCCGTGTACCCCTGCCCTCATACCCCGGGCCTGTTCCACCTCGGCCACCGCCCCGACGCACTCAGTAGAGGAACGATCGACCGGGATCGCCTGCGGGTGCAGACCATACAGGACGCCGGCATTAGACGACCAGGACACATCCGCTCGCAATGACCACAGGCGACGCCGCTTTCCCTACGGCGCGTCCAGCGTGCACCATCACTGAGCCACGGCACGTCAGCAGGAAGCGCGTGAGGAATACACCGCCGTTGATGCGTCACCCCAGGAGAGTGTGGGCATCGCTGCGGAAGCCCACCGATCCGATCCTCCCGTGCAACGCTGCACCATCGGCCACCGTGAACGACTTCGACATCCAACTCTGTCCTTGCAGCCACTCCCTCGGGATTTTCCGGAAGTACCACTCGACCAAAGTAACTCGTGCTGGCCCGGCCTCGACTCGACCGGTCGAGGCCGTGCCCGGCTACGCGCGAGCGCTTCGATGAATCAAGGACGCAGAGCGATGACCTCGTCGTCGAGAAATCCCCTCAGCCCGCCGCTGAAGACATCGTTGTCGTCACCGGCGACCATATGGCCGGCCCCGGACACATCGACCAATTTCGCGGTGGGGATCAGCTCCAGCAACTCCTGGGCACCTGCCTCGCTGACCACATTCGATTGCTTGCCACGAACGAGCATCGTGGGAACGGTGACCGCGGCGGCGGCATCCCGAGCGCGTTCGTAGCGCACGATCGAGTCCGCTTGCCTGGTAGGTTCGTCGCCCTGGCGAAGGAACCCCGGATCCCAATGCCAGAACCAGCGACCATCACGCAGACGCAGGTTCTTGCGCAGCCCGTCCGGGTTGGGCTTGCGGACCCGGTTCGGGGTATACGCCGCGATCGCCGCCGCAGCGTCGTCGAGGCTCGCGAAGCCGTCGAGTCCACTGCGCATGAAGGCCATGATTTCCGCCGTACCGCTGGTTTCGACCCTCGGTGCGATATCGACCAAGACGAGACCGCGAGCGAGATCCGGGTTCTCCCCTTGCCCGATCAACGATGTCATCCCGCCCATCGAGGCCCCGACGAGTACCGGCTTCTCCCCCAACTCGGCGACGATCGAGGTCAGGTCGGCGACCAACGCATCGATACCGTAATCCCCGTCCGGCGCCCACTGGCTCTCTCCATGCCCGCGTGCGTCCACCGCGACGGCGGACCACCCGCCCATCGCGAGGTTGCGCCCGGTGTTCCGCCAGGAATGTCGGGTTTGCCCACCGCCGTGCAGGAGCAGGACCACGCCTTTCCTGTCGACACCGGATCCGCCGACCCCCTGCGACGGTGGATCCCACCGGTCGGCGGCCAGTGCGACCCCGGCGCCACGGAATTCGGTCTGTGTGACCCTGGGATTCATCAAATTCCTCACCAAACATTATCGAGTCGAGCATTCTCCACCATGGTGCACCATAGGGTGAACAATGGTTCACCCCGCACTCGGTACACAGGTCGCTTCCGGTCGCTTGCCCAACGAAGGCCCGGACTGCAGAAGTCGCCGTGCTCGGAGCGCCTGTCGCTCCGGCCTGCCTGGTGGATGGGCAGCGGCGGCGGCATCGTCGAAGGCCGCACGCCGTCGGATTTGTTCCGGCGGCGCATTGCTATGTTCCATGCCTGCACACACCCGGCCTGTTCCACCTCGGCCACCGTCCCCATGTGCTGAGCAACGGAGATATCGACAGGACTCGTCTGCGGTCACAGGCCATACAGGACACCGCCGGTAGATGACCAGGACACATCCGCTCGCAGTGAACACACGCGACGCCGCAGCGGAGCGGTACAGAGGCAACTCCCACGAGGACACCTCCCTTGAGGTTTCCTGGATTCCTTTGGCAGCCTGTGGTTTCAGCTTCTTCTCATCGGTGTCGGTGGCGGAAGCAATCACAGACCGACAGCGGACACGCCGCCGGTGACGGTTCCCGTGTACAACGCCTGCGCCCTGCTCGAGGTCATGTCGGACCCCTGCGTCCCCGGCCTGCCCGCCACGCATCCTCACGAGATCATCGACACCATAGTCACCACAATTGCCGAGCGCGCCGACGCACGCCTTACCAGCAGCAGCTGGTGCGCCTGGCAAACACCTGATCACTGCTCCTCGGCGTTGAAGACCTGCTCCCACGGCGCGGGGTCGAGCGTAGCGGGAGTGCGGTAGACCAACCGCTGGTTGGCCAGCTCGGCTTCGCCCAGAGACGTTGGAGGGACCAGGAAAGAAACCGTCCTGCTATCCTGAAGTTGATTCAACTTGAATCAACGAGGTGGGTAAATGAGCACCATGGACATCTCCCGTGATCGGGCAGCTGCTGAGCTGGACGAGGTCGCCGCCCGATTGCGCCTGGACAACCGTGCGCTGCTGCGGGTCGTAGCGCGCGCTCACAAGGCCGGGATGCGGCAACGTGCGATCGAGAAGCATCTCGACGTCTCCCAGGCCACCGTGTACCGGTTGCTGCGTCAGACCGCCGAGAACCCCAAGATGCTCGAACCCACCCCGGCCGAGATCATCGATCAGCGCACCGCCGGGCAGATCAGCACCGAGCAGATGATGGAGCAGCTGCTGAACTGGAACTTCACCTTCGGCACCGTCCCGAAAGTCGGTGGTATCGCCGCCGACGCGTACGAACCCGGCAGCTGGGACGAGGTCGAGCGCGCCTTCTACCGCGGCCAGCTCACCGAAGACGAACTCGCCCGGCTGATGGACAAGAACAAGGACAAACTCGAACAGGCCGCGCGTTCTGCGTGAGTGATTTCTCCTCGTCGCGCGAGGCGGTCGCCGCGCAACTCGCCGACCTGTCCGCACCCGACGCACCACTGAACACCGACTCACCACGCAACACCACCCGGCTGTATGCCGTCTCGGTCCGCCGACGGGTGCTCCGCAAGACCGTCATCGACCGGTACCGCGACTCGACACCCATGCCACCGCGGGAGGGTCGCTCGGCGCTGATCACCGCCGGACCGCCCGGGGCGGGCAAGTCCACACTGCTCAGCCGGCAGATCGCGGATCTGCAGGACTATCGACGTCTCGACGCCGACGAGGTCAAAGACCATCTGATCCGCCAGGCCGTCACCGACGGAATCTACGGAGACCTGCTCGAGCGGCCCCTCGCGGACGGCCACCCGATCGCGCCACGCGAGCTCGCCGCGTTGGTCCATCACGAGTCGACCGCGCTGATCGATCAGATTCGCCGAATCTGCACCGACCGGCAAGAGAACGTACTCATCGAAAGCACCCTGCGCTGGCCCGACCACGGCCAGCATCTACTGGCCGAACTCGCCGCAGCCGACTACACGAGCGTGCGGGTCATCGGAGTCGAAGTGCCACGCGCGCTCGCCCACGAACAAGCCCTACAGCGATGGTGGACAGTCCGCCAGCAGTGGACACGCGGACAGGACGAGCTGGGCGGCCGCTACACCCCACCTGCAGCCATCGATTCCTGCTACCCCACCGCAGGCCAGCGGTCGATCTGCGCCGACAACGCCGCAGCACTCACCCACCACCCCGCCTCGAACAACCTCGAAGTCACCGTCACCATCTACCACCGCGACAACAACAACAATCCCATCCCACTCGACATCGGCTGATCACCAACCCACTGTTTCCCCGTATAGGGCGTGTGGGCACGAACTGCGATGTCACCCTGTTTGTTCAGCCTTGCGACATGAGCCGATGGAAGACGATAGAGCCCCGTGGAGTGGTGGACTTCGGATCAGGTGCGAAATCGCG
>NZ_JADZGH010000062.1:25818-27246 GCF_015865005.1 Rhodococcus sp. CX | reverse complement strand
CCCGCCGCTGCTCCGAAGTGGCGGCCCGCCGCCGTGCAGAACTCGCGGCTCGCCGCCGTGCCAGGGTGGCGCCGATCGCGGCCTGTCCCAGCGACAGCCCACCGTCGTTCGACGGCACCCGACTGTGCGTCAGGACATCGAACCCACTGTCTTGCAGGATAGTTCGAACACCTTCGGTGAGCAGTCGATTCTGGAAGACACCTCCGGTCAACCCGATCGTCGTGATTCCGGCGTCGGTGGCGATCCGCGCGGCGAGCCGAGCGGTCGCGACCGCGAGCGCCTGGTGGAATCCCAGCGCCAGATCCGCGGCCGGAACCCCGAGCCGCAGTCCCCCGACCAGGCAGCGCAGCGTCCCGGTCCAGTCCAGTTCGGTGCCGTGCACCGTCATCCGCACCGGCGCCGGCTCGGCGGCGGTACGCGCGAGCGCCTCGAGTTCCACGGCCGCCTGCCCCTCGTACGTGATGCGATGACGCACCCCGAGCAGGGACGCCACTCCGTCGTACAGCCGCCCGACGCTCGTGGTGCATACGCAGCCGATGCCGGACGTCAGCTGGCCGGACACCAGGTCCCGTTCCACGTCGGTCAGGGCCCCGGCGCACGGCAGGTCGTCCAGGTGCGGTGACGTGGGATCGCCGAGACCGGCGTCGCGCAGCAACACCAGCGCGACCCGCGCCGGGGTCCGCACGGCGACGTCGCCGCCGGGCAGCAGGAAGGACCGCAGGTGCCCGGCCCGGCGCATGTCCAGCAGGTCCGGTCCGACGAGCAGCAGTTCCCCACCCCACACCGTGCGGTCGCAGCCGTAGCCGGTGCCGTCGAACGCGATGCCGAGTGCCGGCGAACCGATCCTGCCGTGTTCGGTGAGCAGCGACGCGACGTGGGCGTGATGGTGCTGGACGGTGTGCAGCGCGATGTCGTGCTCCTCGGCGTAGCGCTCGGCCCATTGCCGCGTCGCGTATCCGGGGTGGGCGTCGGCCACCACGAGTTCCGGGGTGACCCGGTGCAGCGCGGTCAGCCGCTCCACGGACGTTTCGAACGCCCGCCTGCTTTCCAGCGACCCCATGTCCCCGAGGTGTGCCGAACAGAATGCGTACTCCTGCCGGGTCAGGCAGAAGGTGTTCTTCAGTTCCGCGCCGACCGCCAGGACCGGCGGCGACGGCCGGTCGAGCAGGACCGGCATCGGCGCGTAGCCGCGCGAGCGCCGGATCGGCGACTCCCGGTCGCCGTGGACGACCGCGACCACCGAATCCTCGCAAGGCACCGCGATCGGCCGGTCGTGCACGAGAAACAGGTCGGCGATGCCGCCGAGCCGGGTGCGGGCGTCGTCGTCGTCGGTGCACAGCGGTTCGCCCGAGACGTTCCCGGAGGTCATCACGAGCAGGCGCGGCACCGGATTCGGGTGCCCGGGCACCGGCATGAACAGCAGGTGGT
>NZ_JADZGH010000062.1:21339-25619 GCF_015865005.1 Rhodococcus sp. CX | reverse complement strand
TCCGGTGCCATCACCGCGAACGGCTTGTCCGGTCGCCGCTTGCGTTCGCGCAACCGCCGGACCGCGTCGGGGTCGGTGGCGTCGCACATCAGGTGGTAGCCGCCGAGCCCCTTGACGGCCACGAGCTGCCCGGCCGCGAGGGCACGCTGCACCGCTGCCAGCACCGCGTCGTCCCCGTCGATGCGGTCGCCGCCGCGTTCGGTGTGGATCCGCGGTCCGCAGTCCGGGCAGCAGATCGGCTGGGCGTGGTACCGCCGGTCGGCCGGATCTGCGTATTCGCGGGCGCAGCGCGGGCACATCGGGAACGCCGCCATCGTCGTGGCGGGGCGGTCGTAGGGCAGGTCGGTGATCACCGTGTACCGGGGGCCGCAGTGGGTGCAGTTGACGAACGGATGCCGGTACCGGCGGTCGGCGGGATCGTTCAGTTCCCGCAGACAGTCCTCGCACGTGGCGACGTCGGGCGGGATCAGCGTGCGCAGTCCCGGTGTGCGGCGGCTGTCCACGATGCGGAAGTCGCGGTCGCCCCGGGGCGTGCGCGGGACCGACGTCAGATCGAGAACGTCGGCGAGCGGTGGGGCTTCGGCCCGCAGCCGTCGCTCGAACTCGTCGAGTGTGCTTGTGACCCCTTCGATCTCGACGAACACGCCGGTGTCGTCGTTCCCGCAGTGCCCGGCGAGGCGTAGTTCGGCGGCCAGGCCCGCCACGAACGGCCGGAACCCGACTCCCTGCACCACCCCCCGGACGGTCACGCGGCGGCGCTCGACGGCGCTCGTCACGGTGGATCCTCCCGGTCCGGGCCCCGGCCCATCAGTTCCAGTCCGGCCAGGGCACGTTCGGCGCCGGCTTCGTCGACCCGTTCCATCGCGAAACCCATGTGGATGATCACCCAGTCGCCGGGTTCGACGCCTGCGTCGTCGAGCAACCCGATGTTGATTCGCCGGCTCTCACCCACGACGTCGACGAGCGCCAGCTGGCCGCCGTAGCCCTCGAGCAGCCGGATCACCCGGCCGGGAATTCCCAGGCACATACGTCACCCTCCGGGCCTCGGCCGGGCGGCCCGATCGGGTCGCCGGAGATTCTGCACGGCTCGGCGCACCGCCGCGGCGGCCGGTTCGACCGCGGCCGCGACGGCGGGTGAGAGCCCGATGCCCTCGTCGACGCACTGCGCCTGACATCCCACCACGATCGTGCGGGGCCGGCTCCCGCCCAGCGCCGCGAGGGTCGCGAACACCGAGGCCGGGTCCATGCCGTGCGCATCGACCCCGACCGTGGTGGGTGCGGTGTCGCCGGCTTCGAAGACCCGCACCGCCCCGGGCTCCCCGGCGTCGGGAACCGCGTCGACCAGGACCAGGCCGTCCCACCCGTCGAGCAGGTCGTATGCCAGGTGCATGCCGCGGATCCCGTAGTCCACCACCCGGACTCCTTCCGGTTTCGGGCTCCGGGCAAGGTAGCGCACGACCTCGGGTCCGAACCCGTCGTCCCCGAGGAAGATGTTGCCTACGCCCGCGACCAGAATCCGCACCCCACTCCTCACATGTTCCGGATTCGGAAGTAGCGCTTGAGATCCGGCAACGACTTCACTGCGACCAATGCTGCACCGACCGCGACGGCGGCGGCGACCGCCGTGGTCAGCATTCCGACGATTCTCATGACTCCTCGTTCCTCGACGGTTGCACCGGGACGTCCGGCACCGGTTCGATCTCGTCCGGCGCGAAATAGAGGTAGCGGCCGAACCATTCGTGGAGGTCGGCGGCGGGGTCGTCGGTGAGGACGACCCCGACGTGGGTCCCGCCGTCCACATCGGCGTGGACCGTCGCGACGCGCGCGAGCCGGTCGCGGAAGAACAGGTCCTGCGCGTCGGCCCGCCGGGACGGGTGCAGCCGGACCAGGCTTCCCTGTCCCACGGGCATCCCCTGCACGAGCACGGTGTCGAGTTCCGGTCGCACGCTGGTGTCCGCTTCCTCGGTCCACCAGTCGACACCGTCGGGCACCTCGGGTATCGGACCGGCGCCCATCGGATCGGCGCCGCGGCCGGGGTCGCGCAGGACCCCGTGCAGTGCCTGGAGCTCCTCGGGGGTCATCGCCTCGCAGCGGTCCACGATCTCCGCGGCCCGCGCGTCGGTGGCGCGGGCCTGCGCCTTCTCCTCGTCCGTGAGGGTCAGTACCCGCAGGGTGAGGATCTCGTCGATCTCCGTGGCGTCGAACAGGTCTCCGCCGCTCTGCTCGGCGACGCGCGGGTGGTCGTAGAGGATGATCGGCGACACCAGCACGACGGGTGCTTCCCCCGGCACGGCCGGGTCCGGGTCCCCGGCGAGCACCGGGAAACAACGCTCGTGGGTGCAGGTGCCGACCAGTGCGGCCGCGTCGGCGGGCGGTTCGAGGAGCGATACGAAACGCGCCTCGGTGGCAGCGAGGATCAGGTGCGCTCCGATCAGCGACCGCCCGATCGCGTCGTCCGCGTCGACGGGCGCGTCACCGGTGTTCGTGACGGTGGCGGACACGCGGACGAGATCGCCGTCGATCGGTCCGGCCTCGACGGTCACGGTCGCGTGCACGGCGCGCCGGGTGCGCAGCAGACGTCCGGCGACCGTGCCGTCCGGTTCGGTCAACAGTTCGGTGTCCTCCCCCGCGGGCACCGCGACCTCCGTCGCCCCGTGCGCGTTTTCGGTAGCCACCGCTACCGAAAACGCGCACGAGCACTCGACGGCCTCGTCCCACCCGACCCACGACTGTCCGACGACGACCAGCTCGGGCACGATCTCGAACCCCTCGCCGGTGCGGCGCTGCACCGTACGACGCTGAAGCTGGAGAAACCGCAGGGTCACCTCGATCACCGGCTCGGTTCCCAGCGTGCGCAGCACGGTCTGTGCCGCCAGTCCCGGCGGCTCGCCGAGCCCGGACGCGGCGGCTCCGGGCGGCCCGAGAACTCCGAACTGCCAGCGCGAGTGGTTCTTCCGGGCGTTCGCGCGGTACGGGTACAGCAGGTAGCCCTCGTACAGGATCGTGTCGGCGACCGCACGCACCCGGTCCGTGTCGTCGTGTTGCTTCTGCCGTTCCACCGTCACGACGCCTCCGCATCCGTTCCCGCACCGGCTGCGTCGAGCAGTGCGGTGATCGTGGCGTCCAGATCGGTCAGTCCCCGTTCGGCCTTGAACCGTGCCAGTGCGGCCAGCGTCGCGTGGGTGAGGCGCGCGTATCCGCTGTCGGGGAAGTGCGCCCGCATCAGGTCACGCCATACCTGTACCGGAAGGTCGTATCGGGCCTCGCGGTCCCACGGCACCTGCTCGACCGCGAATCCCGTGGTGCCGCGGGTGAAGACGGTACCGCTGAACAGGGCCAGCAACGGCACCGCACCGCCGCAGAGCGCGTGCAGGTAGCGCGAGGCCGCGACCTCGAAGTCGTACGTGCAGGCCAGTGGCAGCGTGGTCTCGCACGCGCCCTCGAATCCCGGCACCACCGTCGACGCGTGCAGCCACGGGAAGGGCGCAAGGGTCGTGCCCCATCGGTCGCGCGTGCCGAACAGGTCCGTCAGCGCGGCTTCCTCGTCGGGGCCGTAGTTCCGGCGGCGCGGTTCGATGCGGAGCTGGCACCGCAGTGCCAGTGCGTGCACGGTCGCGCCCGTGTCTTCCCGTATCCGGAGTTTCGCCAGCAGGGTCGGCGCGGCCGCGTACGGTTCGGGCGCGATGTCGACGATGCCGAACTCGAGCGCGGTCACGACGGTGCCCCCGCGTCGACCGGTCGGCTCCGCCGGGCGAGTGTGTCGAAGAATCCGTCGAGTGCGGCATGCGCATCCTGTCCGCCGTCGAAGCCCCGCCACACCCGCCGCAGCCTGCCCACCAGTTCGTAACACGCGTCGATCGGCACGAGGTGGCACGTGGGTTCACCGCGGTCCGGTACCCGTACGATCAGCGCCTCCACGTCGGGCAGCGGTGTGGTCAGCGCCGGGTTATCGGCGAGGACCGCGTCCCACATGCCCAGCGGCAGCTCCGATTCCGTGGCACCGGCAGGTCCCGGATAGAACGCGACGGTGCGGCCGAGCGTCGAATTGTGGAAGAAGAACGCCAGCGCCACCGGGATCTCGAGGTCCTCCCACCGGCCCGGCGCGAGCGTGAAGGACGGGAACGACAGGTACCGGTCGGGAACGGAGCGGAACCGAAGGTCCGCGCCCTGATCGGTGAAAAGGAGGTAGCAGGGCCGGCATACGCACATCAGACGCCGGGATTCGAGATCGACGTGCCGGTGCGCCTCGTCGAGTCCGATCGCACACATCTGGCACCGCT
>NZ_JADZGH010000062.1:16490-21329 GCF_015865005.1 Rhodococcus sp. CX | reverse complement strand
CGCGGCGGCGATGCGGCCGAGAACCTCGGAGACGGTGGCCATCACGCCACCTCGGTAGGACGCGCATCGGGCACGGCGAGCGACAGGATTCCGTCGCGAACCAGCACCGGCAGGGGCTCGAGATGTTCGGCGGCACCGTCGTCCACCCGGGCTCCGGCCCTGCGGACGTCGAAGTGTGCTCGGCATCCCGGGCAGCGCAGTACCGCCCCCGCGTCACCTCCCGCTCGTCGGTGCAGCACCGCACCGGCGAACGATCCACCGCACGCGGGGCAGTGGTCGCGGTAAGCGAGATATCGGCCGTCGAGGCGGCATGCCAGCACCGGCACCTCGGCAATCGTGAACCCGCCGAGCTCCCCTTCCCCGAGTCCTTCGAACTCCGTTACCGCACACCAGGTCCCGCTCACATCGGAACGGACGTGCGCGAACAGGGTTTCCGGACGGATGAGGCCGTGATCGTCGGGTTCGGTTTCCACGTCGAGCTCGGTGATCTCCGGCGCCGCCGCCCGCACGGCGTCGCGCACTGTCAGTTCGAGCGTGGCCGCCGACGACGGGCATCCCCGGCAGTTGCCGAGCAGCCGCAGGCGCACCACCGATCCGTGGATGTCGAGCAGGTCGACGTCGCCGCCGTGCGACTCCAGGTACGGGCGGACCGAGTCGAGCGCGGTGCGCACCCGCGTCGTCACGTCGTGCGGGTGGAGGCCGTGGACGAGCAGCAGGCTCGCGACCAGGTCGTCGCGTGCGACCGCGTCCACGGCTCCGGGATGCACGGCGATCGCGTCGAGGATCCGGGTCAGGCCGGCCCCGTACAGATCCAGTACCTCGCGCACGAGGTCCTCCGCGCGGTCGCGGGCTGCCGGCCCGGCTACGGAACAGGCATCGAGCAGCGCTTCGATACGGTCACCGGATTCTCGCCACCGCTCCATCCGTCACTCTCCGGTGACCGACTGGGTCGGCGAATGCACCTTCTCGAGCGTCTTCCCATCGCCCAGGTACATGTGCACGCCGCACGGTAGGCACGGATCGAAACTGCGCACGGTGCGCATGATGTCGATGCCCTTGAAATGCTCGCGGTCGTTCTCCTCGAAGATCGGCTGACCCTGCACCGCGTCCTCGTAGGGCCCGGGTGTCCCGTAGCTGTCGCGGGGGCTGGCATTCCACGGCGTCGGCGGATACGGGTGGTAGTTGGCGATCTTGCCGTCCCGGATCACCAGGTGATGGGAGAGCACGCCGCGCACCGCCTCGGTGAATCCGCAGCCGATGCCCTCGTCCGGCACCTCGAACGTCTCCCACGTCTTGGTGCGGCCGGCACGGATCTCCTCGAGCGCCTTCTCCGCGAAGTGGAGCGCGCACGCCGCCGCGTAGGCCTGGAAATAGGTGCGGGCGCGGTTGCGTTCGAGGGTGTTGCTGCCGTGCTTCGGAATCTTCCACTCGAGCGTCACCGGCGGCTTCAACGCGGTCTTCGGCAGGTTGATCTTGACACTCGACCCGGTCGACTCGACGTAGCCGATGTTCACGAGACCGGCCAGCGCGGTCGACCACAGCCGGGCCAGCGGTCCGCCGCCGGTGTCGAGGGCCAGGTGATCGGTGCCGTCGAACCAGCGCGGCGACATCACCCAGCTGTACTTGTCCTCGAGGTCGCGCTTCTGCGGGTGCGGATTGGTGTGCTGGTTCCACGGGTGGCGGCGGTCGACCGGATTGCCCAGCGGGTCCGTCTTGACGAACATCTCCTGGTCGGTCCAGTCCTCGTAGTACGACGAGCCGAGCAGGATCCGCAGACCCAGGTTGATGTCGACGAGCGAGGTCGTCACGAGTTTGCCGTCGACGACCACCCCCGGCGTGACGAACATCTTCCGGCCCCAGTTCTCCATGTCCCGGTAGGAGAAGTTGCAGACCTCCGGATCCTGGAACGCGCCCCAGCACCCCAGCAGGGTGCGCCGCAGGCCGACCTTCTCGTAACCCGGCAGCGCTTCGTAGAAGAAGTCGAACAGGTCGTCGTGCATCGGCACGACCTTCTTCATGAATTCGACGTAGCGCATGAGCCGGCTCATGTAGTCGGTCATCAACTGCACCGTGGCCACGGTGCCCACGCCGCCGGGGTAGAGCGTCGAGGGATGTACGTGACGGCCTTCCATGAGACAGAACATCTCTCGGGTGGACCGGCTGACGTGCAGTGCCTCTCGGTAGAACTCGCCGCTGAACGGATTCAGGGACCGCATGATGTCGGCGATGGTGCGGTAGCCGTGCTGGTCCTCGTGCGGTGCGCGGGTCTTCTCGGCCCGTGCCAGGACGGACGGGTTCGTCTCGGAGACCATCTTCTCGCAGTAGTCGACGCCGACGAGGTTCTCCTGGAAGATGTTGTGGTCGAACATGTATTCGGCCGCTTCGCCGAGATTGACGATCCACTCCCCGAGATGCGGTGGCTGCACGCCGTACGCCATGTTCTGCGCGTAGCACGAGCAGGTGGCGTGGTTGTCGCCGCAGATCCCGCAGATGCGGCTGGTGATGAAGTGCGCGTCGCGCGGGTCCTTGCCCTTCATGAACAGGGAGTACCCGCGGAAGATCGACGAGGTGCTGTGGCATTCGGCGACAGTGTTGTTCGCGAAGTCGATCTTCGTGTAGATGCCCAGGCTACCGACGATTCGGGTGATGGGATCCCAGGCCATCTCGACGAGCGAGTTCGTGGAGCTGGAATCGGGAGTGGTGGCTGTCATCGAGCTGGCCTCTCTCGGAACGTCGGCTGCACACCTACCAGGTGCGGGTGGCTCCGGTCGTCAACTTCGTGCCGGGTGTGCGCCACGACGGCTCGTGGTCCAGGGTTCGTCTCGTGATCTTGCGCAGGTTCCGGATGACGGAGCCGTACATGCCGATTGCGGTGCTCGACACCAGACCACCCGGAGGTTCGTCCATGAACGGCATGAACTTGTCGGGGAATCCCGGCATCGTGCATCCGATGCAGATACCGCCGACGTTGGGGCAGCCGCCGATACCGTTGATCCAACCGCGTTTGGGGACATTGCATCTGACGACCGGACCCCAGCAGCCCAGCTTGACGATGCACTCCGGCGAGCCGTATTCGGTCGCGAAATCACCCTGCTCGTAGTATCCGCCGCGGTCGCAGCCCTCGTGGACGGTCTTTCCGAACAACCACTGGGGACGCAGCGCCTCGTCCAGCGGGATCATCGGCGCCTGATCCGTCGCCATGTACAGCAGGTAGGTGAGCGTCTCGGACAGATTGTCCGGCTGGATCGGGCATCCGGGCACACAGACGATCGGGATGCCCGCCTTGGACTTCCAGTCCCAGCCCAGATAGTCGGGGACCCCCATCGCGCCGGTGGGGTTGCCCGCCATCGCGTGGATGCCACCGTATGTCGCGCAGGTCCCGGCGGCGACGATCGCCGTGGCCTTGGGGGCCAGCCGGTCGAGCCACTCGCTGGTGGTGATCGGCTGCCCGGTCTCCTCGTTGTTGCCGAAGCCGCACCAGTAGCCGTCGTCGTGGAGTTTCTCGTTGGGAATCGACCCCTCGACGACCAGCACGAACGGTTCGAGTTCGCCGCGGTCGGCCTTGCGGAACCATTCGAGGAAGTCGTCGGCGCCACCCTCGGGTCCGCACTCGAAGTCGATCAGCGGCCAGTGCACCGCGACCTTCGGCAGACCCGGCAGCGCTCCGAGCGCGATCTCCTCGATGGTGGGTTGCGTCGCAGCGGTGAGCGCAACCGAATCGCCGTCGCAGCTGAGACCGGCATTGATCCACAGGACGTGGATCAATGTGTCCTCGGCCGCCTGCGCTTGTGGTGTAGGCATGCTGAGCCACCTTCCGGAGTGCCGGTTCACCCCTGCGCTGCCGGAGTCGACCGTCGGCCCACTTGCACAGCGCTTCTCCTATTAGGGACCCGATCGCGACGGATTGTCAACGAAGGTCCGGTTTACGATCTCGAATAACGTTCGGGCCGACGATGATCGGCGATCCAGTCGTACCACGCGGCGAGGTTCTCCCCCGTCGTCGCGGACACCGCGATCGCCTCGATTCCGGGGTTGATCGATTTCGCATGCCGCACACAGGTTTCGATGTCGAAGTCGACGTAGGGCAGCAGATCGATCTTGTTGACCAGAACCAGGTCTGCGACGGCGAAGATGTGCGGATATTTGAGCGGTTTGTCGGTTCCTTCGGGGGTGGAGATGAGGACCACCCGGCCCTGCTCTCCGAGGTCGAACAGGGCCGGGCACACCAGATTCCCGACGTTCTCGACGAACAGCAGGGTCCCCGCCTCGGGGTCGAGTGCCGTGAGCGCGTCGTGCATCATCTGCGCGTCCAGGTGGCAGCCCGCCCCGGTATTGACCTGCACCGCAGAGCAACCCGTCCGGCGGATCCGTTCCGCGTCGAGCAGGGTCTCCTGATCGCCTTCGATCACCGCGATCGGACCGGATCCGGAGAGGTCCCTGATCGTCCGTTCGAGCAACGTGGTCTTTCCGGCACCGGGCGAACTCATCACGTTGAACGCGGTGACGCCACGACCGGCGAGCCAACCCCGATTGCGTTCGGCCAGAACGTCGTTCTTCGCCAGTACCCGTTGCTCGAGCGTGACGGTTTCGGTGGAGCCGGACCCGGCGGTGTCCTCGCCGTGTCCGTGTCCGTGTCCGTGACCGTGTCCGTGCTCGTGCTCGTGCTCGTGGGGCACCGTGATACGCGGGCCGGCATCGTCACCGCATCCACACGTGGCGCACATGCGATCAGCTCACTTCCATCGACACGATCGTCAACTCCCGACCCGAACGGACCTCGACGTCCGCACTTCCGCACGGACACAACAGGATCGGGTCCGTCAATGCAAAATCCGCATC
>NZ_JADZGH010000062.1:0-16480 GCF_015865005.1 Rhodococcus sp. CX | reverse complement strand
TGTCCGACGCCGTCCGGCGTCTCCAGATCCAGCCGCGCGCCCTCCGCGGCGGTGCCGGTCGCCGCCAATTCGAAGCAGAAGTACATCGAGTCCGGAACCACCGCACACAAAGCCCCGACGACCATGCGCACGCTACGGACGCGCCGCCCGCCGGCGCGTTCGCACACCGTCTCGACCACATCCTGCGCGATCGACAGTTCGTGCATACGACCTCGCTCCGCCTGCTTCACAGGCTCGTATCCACGATAAGCCGCGCTCGCCGACCCCGATGGCGGAATCAGTCGTTCTCGTGGGAGTGCGCGGCGTGCTGGTGCGTCGCACCGATCGAATGCAGCATCTCGTGCACCGTGTCGTCGACGAGCCGATACCGCACGGCCCGGCCGTCCCGTGTCGCCGAGACCCATCCGCGGTCGCGCAGCAACCTCAGCGCGTGCGAAACGGCGGTGCCGGTCATACCGAGCGCAGTCGCGAGATCGGTGACGCGGATACCGGGCGCGTGGTGCAGGCACAGCAGCATCCGCAGACGATTGACGTCGGAGAGCAGTTCGAACCGTTGCGCCCACCGCTCGATGTCCGGGGTCCGCAGTGCCGCTTCCGCACGTCGGACGTCATCGGGATCGAACACGGGCCGGCTTTCCACGGGCCGAGTGTACGGTGCGCGCATGACCTTGTTCGATGCCGTCACCGCCACCCCGGCGCTCCTCGTCGACCGCGACGTACTCGACCGCAACATCGAACGGATGGCCGAATCCGCACGGACCCGGGGCGTGACGCTGCGCCCGCATGCGAAGACCCACAAGAGCCCCGACATCGCGCGACTCCAGATCGCCGCCGGCGCGGCCGGATTGACGGTCGCGACGGTGTCCGAGGCGGAGGTGTTCGCCGATCACGGCTTCGGCGACCTGTTCGTTGCGTATCCGCTGTGGGTCGATGCCGCCCGCGGCGCGCGGCTCGCGGCGCTCGCGGAGCGTACGCGTGTCACGGTCGGAGTCGATTCGGTGGAGGGGGCGCGGGCGCTCGCGACGCACGCGGGCACCGCGATCGAGGTTCTCGTGGAGGTCGACAGCGGCCACCACCGCACCGGCGTGGCACCCGGGCACGCCGGTGCGGTGGCGGCTGCGGCAACCGCGGCGGGACTGACCGTCGCGGGGGTCTTCACCTTTCCCGGTCACTCGTACGGACCGGGCCGGCCCGGCGCCGCAGCGGCCGAGGAATCCGCAGCCCTGCGAACAGCCGCGGACTCGCTGCGCGGCGCCGGGATCGAACCGGGAATCGTCAGCGGGGGCTCGACTCCCACCGCCTACCTGGACACGGCCGCGACCGAGCTACGGCCCGGCGTGTACGTCTTCGGCGACGCCCAGCAGCTCGAGCTCGGCACGGTCACCGAGGAAGAGGTGGCGCTCACCGTCCTCGCAACCGTCGTCTCCGCACGTGACGGTGTCGTCGTGCTCGACGCGGGGAGCAAGTCGCTCGGCGCAGATCGGGCGCCGTGGGCCACCGGGTACGGCCTGATCCTCGGGGTTCCGGACGCACGGATCACCGCCCTGTCGGAACACCATGCGACGGTCGCGTGGCCGGCCGGCCCCGATGTGCCGCGCCCCGATCTCGGGGCGCGGCTACGGGTGATCCCGAATCACGTGTGCAACGCCGTGAGCCTGGCGGACGAGCTCATCGTCACCCGCGGCCGCGAGGTCGTCGACCGCTGGCCGGTCAGCGCCCGCGGCTGCACCGTCTGATCGGGCTCACTCGACGAGAACGGCGACCGTCTCGGCGATCAGCGCCGGCTTGTCGCCACCCTCGACCTCGACGGTGTAGGACAGGACCAGGTTCGCGCCCTTGGGGGTGCGGTCGACGGACTTGACCGTGGCACCGGCGCGGACCTTCGAGCCCACCGGCACCGGCGCGGGGAAGCGCACCTTGTTGGACCCGTAGTTGACACGCATCTTCAGGCCTTCGACGGTGAAGATCTGCGAGCCGAGGACCGGCAGAAGCGACAGCGTGAGGTAGCCGTGGGCGATCGTCGTCCCGTACGGGCCGGACGCGGCACGCTCGGGATCGACGTGGATCCACTGGTGGTCGCCGGTGGCGTCGGCGAACGTGTTCACGCGCTCCTGCGTGATCTCGAGCCAATCACTGTAGCCGAGGTGCTCGCCGACAGCGGCTTCGATCTCGGCGATGCCCTGGAATACGCGCATGTTCTGGACTCCTGTGTGGTCGGGGCCGGCGGTCGTCAGTGCTCGGCTCGTGTGAGGGTGACTCGATAGGTGTAGTGCTCGGGCAGAAAGTAGCTGACCGACAGTTCGGTCGGCGTGCCCTCCGTGTCGGAGTAGAGGCGATCCACCCGCAACATCGGATGGCCCACCTCGCAGCCCAGCTCCGAAGCGACCTCGGCGGTCGCCGGGGCCACGGTGATCGACTGTGCGGCCCGGACGATCGGATGCGGCAGGTGCGGCTCGAGCAGACCGATGAGTGTGACCTTGCTCGACGCACCCGCCGCCAGTTCCGGCGCGTCCTGCACGTACGCGGCGATCGGACCCGGCAGCCAGATGGTGGTGTGGACGAACGGCACGCCGTCGTGCAGACGGCGGAACGTCACCGAATGGAGCAGGTCCGTGTCGAGGCGCAACCGGCTGGCCGCCTCGATGTCGACCTTGCGGTGCAGCGGGGTGACGATCTCCATCGTCGTGTCCGCGGACAGCGCGAGCAGGTCCTCGATCGAACCGTGCGGACGCCCGTACCGGCGCCCGGGTTCGTTGGCGAACGTGCCGCGTCCGGGAACCCGGTACACGACGCCGTCGGCCACGAGGTCCTGGAAGGCCCGGCGCACCGTCTGCCGGCTCACGCCGTGCTGCTGCGCGAGTTCGGCCTCTGTGGGCAGCCGGACCCCGTCCCGGTACCGACCGGATTCGACGGCCTCGCGCAACTGCCGTGACAGCTGCGCGTACGCCGGCTCCGATTCTCGTTCCCTACCGCTCATGACGCGGGGATCCTACCGATCCGGGATCGTGTCAGATTCCGCCGCGGGCCACGAGCTGGCTCGCGATGACGTTGCGCTGGATCTCGTTGGTGCCTTCACCGACGATCATCAGCGGCGCGTCGCGGAAGTAGCGTTCGACGTCGTACTCGGTGGAGTAGCCGTAGCCGCCGTGGATGCGGACCGCGTTCAGGGCGATCTCCATGGCGACCTCCGAGCAGTACAGCTTCGCCATGCCCGCTTCCATGTCGCACCGCTCGCCGCTGTCGTACCGCTCGGCGGCGTAGCGGGCCAGCTGCCGCGCGGCGGTCAGCTTGGTGGCCATCTCGGCGAGGTAGTTGCCGATGGACTGGTGCTTCCAGATGGGCTGGCCGAAGCTCTCGCGCTGCTGCGCGTACGCCAGCGAATCCTCGAGCGCCGCGGTGGCGACACCGAGGGCGCGCGACGCGACCTGCAGGCGACCGGTCTCGAGGCCCTTCATCATGTGGGCGAAGCCCTTGCCGGGCTCGCCACCGAGGATGGCGTCGGCGGAGATCCGGTAGTTGTCGAAGCTCAGCTCGCAGCTCTCGACACCCTTGTAACCGAGCTTCGGCAGGTCACGCGAGACGGTCAGGCCCGGTCCGTGCTCGACGAGCACCACGGAGATGCCCTTGTGGCGCGGCGTGGCCGCCGGGTCGGTCTTGCACAGCAGCGCGATCAGGCCGGAGCGGCGGGCGTTGGTGATCCACGTCTTCGCGCCGTTGATGACCAGGTCGTCGCCGTCGCGCTTGGCGGTGGTGGTCATGGCCTGCAGGTCGGAGCCGCCGCCGGGCTCGGTCAGCGCCATCGTCGCCCGGATCTCACCGGTGGCCAGCTTCGGCAGGTACTTGCGCTTCTGCTCCTCGGTGCCGAACAGGGTCAGCAGCTTGGCGACGACCGTGTGGCCGCCCATGGCACCCGACAGGGACATCCAGCCGCGGGCGAGTTCCTCGGTGACCTGCACGTAGCAGGGCATCGACACCGGCGAGCCGCCGTATTCCTCCGGGACCGCCAGACCGTAGATCCCGATCTGCTTCATCTGCTCGATCCACTTCTCGGGGTACTCGTTGGCGTGCTCGACCTCCTGCACCGTCGGCTTGACCTCGCGGTCGATGAAGTCGCGGACGGTCTTGACCAGGAAGGCCTCTTCGTCGTTCAGGTTGTAGCTCACGCAGGTGACCCTTCGGTTTCGGAGCGGGCCACGCGGACCCGAAACTTTGTACGGCCATTTTGTGTAGTACGGCATGCCATTGTCAATGGAGGTTTCGACGAGCATCCACTTTGTTTCGAGAGTTTTCGGTGATAGGACCCGCTGCGCCTACCTATGGGGTGGCGCAACCCCACACAATGGCCGTACATTTAGCGCCGTTCCTGCCGCTCCGACTCTCCATGAGGTTCTCCGTGACTCCCGAGCAACACGTCCGCAGGCGAGCGGTGCTCGTCGCACCCGGTTCCGACGAACGCAAGGCGTCCAAGGCTCTCGCCTCCGCCGCCGACGAAGTCGTCCTCGACCTCGAGGACGCCGTCACCCCCGCGCAGAAGGACGCCGCCCGCGACCTCGTCGCCCCCCTGGTCCGCGAGCACGGCAGCCGGCGCACGGTGTCGGTGCGCATCAACGGACGCGGCACCCCCTGGTTCGAGGACGACCTGCGGGCGTGCGCCGAACTCGGCGATGCCCTCGCCTCGATCGTGATCCCCAAGGTGGAGAGCGCGGCGGACCTCGCCGAGGCCGATCGCATCCTCGGCTCGTCGAACGCCGTCGTCCAGGCGCTCATCGAGACACCCGCGGGTGTGCAGCGCATCGACGAGATCGTCTGTGGTGCGCGCGTGGCGGGTGTCATCATCGGATACGCCGATCTCGGTGCCGCCCTGGGCCGTTCCCGCACCGCCGCCCCCGAGCACTGGATCTACGTGCAGGATCGGGTGCTGCACGCCGCCCGCGCCGCGGGTGTGCAGGCCGTCGACGGACCGTTCCTCGGCATCGCCGACGACGACGCCTTCCGTCACTCGGCACGCTGGGTCGCCGATCTCGGTTTCGACGGCAAGTGGGTCATCCATCCGGCCCAGATCGATTCCGCTGCAGCAGCATTCACCCCCACCGACGACCAGGTCGAGGCGGCCCGCAAGGTCCTGGCCGCACTGGAGGAGGCCGAGGCGCGCGGAGCCGGAGCCGCCCAGCTCGACGGACAGATGCTCGACGAAGCCGTCGCCGTCGCCGCCCGCCGCACCCTGACGAAGATCGGAGCCTGAGATGACCACTCCCGCAACCGAAGCCACCCACGTCGGCGGACCCTACTTCGACGACCTGACGGTCGGCCAGGTGTTCGACACCGCCCCCGCCGTCACCATCACCGACGGCCTCGCCGCGACCCACCAGGCGATCCTCGGCGACCGCCTGCGCCTGGCGCTCGACACACACCTGTCGACCGCGGTCGCCGCGGGCCCGATCGCGCACGCCGGCCTGGTCACCGATCTCGCGATCGGCCAGTCCACGCTCGCCACCCACCACGTCAAGGCCAACCTGTTCTACCGGGGCCTGCGCTTCCACCGGTTCCCGCGCATCGGCGACACCCTGTACACGACGACCGAGGTCGTCGGACTCAAGAGCAATTCGGTCAAGCCGGGACGCGCCGCGACCGGATTGGCGGCACTGCGGATGAACACCGTCGACCAGCAGGGCCGCACCGTGCTCGACTTCTACCGCTGCGCGATGCTGCCGCTGAACCCGGCGACCGACCCGGCGACCGCGACCCGCACCGACGACCTGTCGTCGATCGGCCCGCAGGACGAACCCGAGTGGGCCGCACCGGCCGACTGGAACCTCGCCGAGTACCGCGATCGCGTTCCCGGAACGCATTTCGACCCGTCGCTCGCCGGCGCGGTCCTGCGGTCGAGCGGCGACGTGGTTTCCAGCGCACCGGAACTCGCGCGGCTGACGCTCAACATCGCCGCGACCCATCACGACGAGCGAGTCGGCGCCGCCGGCCGCCTCGTGTACGGCGGGCACACGATCGGTCTCGCGCTCTCGCAGGCCACCCGCGCGCTGCCGAATCTCGTGACGGTGCTCGGCTGGCAGTCCTGCGACCACACCGGTCCCGTGCACGAGGGCGACACGCTCACCAGCGACCTGCACGTCGAGTCCGCGACTCCCCTGCCCGACGGCGGCGGTGTACTGAAGCTGCGCTCGCTGGTGTTCGCGCACCGCGGCGGTGCCGCGAATGGGAACAGCGGCGAAGCGGACCCGACGCCGGTGCTGGACTGGAAGTTCACCGCCCTGATGGCCTGAGTGCTGTTTCCGTTCAATCGAAACCGGCGTTGTGCGCGATTCTCACGTGAGCTTCGCACACGACGCCGGTTTCGTTTACTATCCGCCCGCGATCTCGTCGATCAATCCCCACGACAACGCCCGCTCGGCACCGAGCGCGACGGCGGTGACGAACAGGTGCAGGGCGCGCCAGCGACCGATCCGCCGCGGCACGCTCACGGTCCCGCCCGCCCCCGGGATCAGACCCATCGAGACCTCGGGCAACCGGAACACCGTGTCGGGCGCGGCGACGATGTGACCGGCGAACGCCGGAATCTCGATGCCCGCGCCGACGCAGTGACCGTGCACCCGTACCTCGGTGAGGTCCCGCAGGCGCGCGACCAGGCGACCGGCACCGCCGCGGGTGCGGATCAGGTGCGCGACGGCGGTGTCCGGGGTGCGGCCGAATTCGTCGAGGTCACCACCCGCGCAGAACGACGGTCCGGCACCGTCGAGGACGACCCGGCCGATGCTGTCGTCGAGCAACGCGACGCCCAGCGCCTCGACGAGAGCATCCCGCAACTGCGTGCCGTAGGCATTGCGGCGTTCGGGACGGTTCAGGGTGATGTGCAGCGTGTCGTCGTCGCGGGCGATCAGCACCGGTTCCTGCGGGGCCGGTGGCGGCAGCGGACGCGGGCCGCGCTCGTCGAGCCACCGGTGGAACTCGGGGCCGCCCTGCAGTGTCGAATAGCCGAGCGACTCGACGTCGATCGCGGCGGGCACCGGAAGCGTCTCGGCGGCACGCAACACCTGACCGGCCGTCAGCGCGGCATAGGGGTTCCAGGTGACGGCCGCGACGAACCCGGCGATCGCGTCGTCGAGGTCGCCGGACCCCACCACCGTCCGCTCGCGCGGGTCGGGACCCGCGACGTAGGTGAGGTCGAGGGCATCGAGCAGCAGGCCCAGTTCCGGAGCGTCCTCGATGTCGCCTCCCCCGAACCGGCCGACGAGCAGGCGGTCGCAGTCGCGGGCACGGTCGGCGGCGACGGGAAGCAGGTCGTCGGGCGCACCGTCCAGATCGACGACCAGCACGGGTGCGTCGAGCACCCCGCCGCCGGTGAGCAGAGGTGTGTGGGCCGCGCCGGCGGCGAGATCCGCCACCCCGATCGTGCGCACCTCGGTCTTGCCCAGTGACGCGTCGACGTTCATCCGTTCACCATTCGTTCCGCCTCGAGGTCGTCACCGCCCGAAGGCGGTCCCATCGGCCCCATCCCGGGGCAATGTAACATCGGCCACGTGTCGACCGGTCCGAGCCTTGATCCCGTCGAGGACTGGGCCGAGAGCGGAATCGCCGCCCTGACCGGTTTTCTCGACGGTCCCCCGCTGATCCCACCCGGGCGTGCCGCGACCCGGGCACGGGAACTGTCCGACTTCGTCGCGGCCGCGTCCTCCGGGGCGGTCCGGCTCGACGGCGCCCGATTGCTCTCCGAGCGCGCCGCGTTCACCGGTCACCGCAGGTCCGGGGCGGTGTCTGCGGGCGGATCGTGCCGGCTGCTGCCGACCGCCGACGGGTGGGCGGCTGTCTCGTGCGCCCGCCCCGACGATCCGATACTCCTCGGCGCGCTGGTGTGCGCCGAGATCGACGACGATCCGTGGCCGGTCGTCGGCCGGTGGTTGCGCGAGCACACCGGCGCCGAACTGGCCGAACGCGCCGAACTGCTGGGCGTCGCCGCCGGGCCCGTCGCCGCGCCGATCGCGGTTCCGCCGGTGCCGGCCGCGCCGCGATCGGTCGAGGGTCTGCTCGTCGTCGACTTCAGTGCGCTGTGGGCCGGGCCGCTGTGCGCTCATCTGCTGGGGCTGGCCGGCGCCCGCGTGGTGAAGGTGGAGACACCGTGGCGGCCCGACGGTGCGCGGCGCGGCAATCCCGACTTCTACCGGTTGCTGCACGCCGGCCACGAGTCGGTGGTGCTCGATCCGAACGTGCCCGCCGAACGCGACGCGCTGCACAGCCTGGTCGCGGCGGCGGACATCGTGATCGAAGCGTCCCGGCCGCGCGCGCTCGCCGGATTCGGCCTCGACGCGGACGCATTCGTCGCCGACGGGGGAACCTGGATGTCGATCACCGCACACGGCCGCGGCAGCAACCGCGTCGGTTTCGGTGACGACGTCGCCGCGTCCGCAGGCCTGGTCGGATACGACCGTGGCACACCGGTGTTCGTCGGCGACGCGATCGCCGATCCCCTGACCGGACTGACCGCGGCGGCGCTCGCGATGTCGGCACCGAACGGGGATCGCGGGCACCTGTGGGACGTTGCGATGTCCGCGGTCGTCGCCGCCACGCTCACCGACTCCGAATCCGTTGTACCGCAGACATATCGGTCCGGAGATCGGTGGTGGGTGGACACCACGAACGGCGCCGTCGCGGTCGCCGAACCGGCACCGCGCACACCGTCGGGTCTCGCGCCGGAATCGGGGCGCGACACCGACAAGGTGCTGTCCGAGTTGAAGATCCGGCGATGAACACGCTGCTGGTTCGCGATGTCGAGGTCGCGGGACGGCCCGGTGTCGACGTGCTGATCCGGGCCGGGGTGATCGTCGCGGTCGGTCCCGGGCTCGACGTGCCGGGTACTGCCGAGGTGCTCGACGGTCGCGGCGGGGCCCTGATTCCCGGCCTGCACGACCACCACCTGCACCTGCACGCCGCTGCCGCACAACGAATGTCGGTGCGGTGCGGTCCGCCGCACGTGCGCTCGGCCGGCGACCTCACCGATGCTCTCGCCGCCGCGCCGGGCGACGACTGGATCCGCGGCGTCGGCTACATCGAGTCGGTGGCGGGACTGCTGGACTCGGCGGGCTTGGACCGGATCCACGCCACCCGGCCGGTGCGGATCCAGCACCGCAGCGGCGCGATGTGGGTGCTGAACACGGCCGCCGCCGCGCGGGTCCGGCTCGACAATGCGGATCATCCGGGGGTGGAACGCGACGAACGGGGGCGGCCCACCGGCCGGGTGTGGCGCGCGGATGACTGGCTGCGCGACCGACTGCCCGCGACCGCGCCGCCAGCCTTGGACGCCGTCGGCGCCGACCTGACGAGATTCGGGATCACGGGGATCACCGACGCCACCCCGGATCTGTCGGAGAGTTCGCTGGACGCATTGGTCGACGCCCACCTCCGCGGGATCGTGCCCCAGCGGATGCGCCTGCTCGGAGTACCGCTCCACCACGAATCATCCTGGTGCACATACTCCCTGAGCTCCGGTCCCTACAAGATCGTGCTCGCGGACTCGGGGCTACCCGAACTCGACGACCTGGTCGCGACGATCCGCCGCGTGCACGAGGCCGGACGGGCGATCGCCGCGCACTGCGTCACCCGCGAGGCACTGCTCATCCTGCTCGTCGCCCTCGACGAGGCCGGCACCCGCCCCGGCGACCGCATCGAGCACGGTGCGTTGATCCCGGCCGAGACGATCGAGCAGCTCCGCCGGCGGGGCCTGACCGTCGTCACCCAGCCGGGTTTCCTGGCGCACCGCGGCGACGACTATCTGCACGACGTCGAACCGCGCGACCTACCGGACCTGTATCGGTGCCGGAGCCTCATCGACGGGCACGTCCCCACGGCGTTGTCCAGCGACGCCCCGTACGGCCCGCTCGACCCGTGGGAGGTGATCGCCGCCGCCGTCGACCGGCGCTGTCCCACCGGCGAGATCGTCGGGCCCGCAGAACGTATCGATTCGAGCGAGGCACTCGACCGGTACCTGGCACCGCTCGACGACCCCGGCGGCCCCGCCCGCACGATCCGCGTAGGCGCCGAAGCCGACCTGGTGCTGCTCGATCGCTCCCTCGCCGAGGTGTTGGCGTCACCGCAGGCGGACCGCGTGCGCGCCACCGTGATCCGCGGCGAAGTGCGCTGACGCGCCGGTGTGCCTTTGTGGCGCCCCCAGCCGCCACAAAGGCACACCGCTCACACGCTCCAGGTATTGGAACCGTTGAGCAGCGCCTGTAGATCCGCAGGCTTCTCCTGCCGCGCCTGTGCGATCTGGGCGCGCACCCCGTCGTCGTACGTGTCCCGCGCGACCGCGCGGAGAACCCCGGTGACGGTGTAGGTCAGATCGTGCGTCGACAGTCGCGTCAGCGCGTAGGCGTACTCGGGGTCGTCGGTGTGCGCGTCGTGGACGACGATGTCCTCGGGTGCGGTCTCCGCGGTCGGCACCACCCGCAGCCCGAATCCGCTTCGTACCACGCACCATTGGTCGTCGACACCGAAGACGATGGGCTTGCCGTGCACGACGGGGACGAGCCGATGCTCCGCGCCGTCCTTGCGCAGGGCGTCGAACGAACCGTCGTTGAAGATGGGGCAGTCCTGGAGGATCTGGACGAACGCGGTGCCGCGGTGCCGCGCCGCGGCCAGCAGCACCTCGGTCAGACCCGCCCGGTCGGAATCGAGGGCGCGCGCGACGAACGTGCCCTCCGCGCCGACCGCCAGCGACAGCGGGTTGAACGGCGCGTCGAGCGATCCCATCGGCGTCGACTTGGTGACCTTTCCCGTCTCGGAGGTCGGCGAGTACTGCCCCTTGGTCAGACCGTAGATCCTGTTGTCGAACATGAGAATTCGCATGTTCACATTGCGGCGGAGGGCGTGGATGAGATGGTTGCCGCCGATCGAGAGGCTGTCGCCGTCGCCGGTGACGACCCACACCGACAGGTCCGGCCGGCTCACCGCCAGGCCGGTCGCCAGGGTCGGGGCGCGGCCGTGGATCGAGTGCACACCGTACGTGTCGAGGTAGTACGGGAAGCGGGAGGAGCAGCCGATACCCGAGACGAACACGACGTTCTCCCGCTTGATGCCCAGTTGCGGCAGCACCGACCGGACTGTCGCGAGGATGACGTAGTCACCGCACCCGGGGCACCAACGCACTTCCTGCGAAGACGTGTAGTCCTTCGCCTTCTGCGGTTCGTCGGTGTGCGGCACGTGCGCGTGCGCCGTCAACCCGAGGTCGGCGCCGACTCGCATCCCACCGGTCATGCCCGCTCCCCCTTCTTCACGACGGCCGCGACCGCGGCCCGGGTCTTCGCGTCCTCCGTGGCGGCGAGGGTGCCGGCGACCTCCGCGAGCAGCGCGTCGTGCAGTTCGTCGGCCCGGAAGGCCATGCCGGACACCTTCGTCACGGGCTGGATGTCCGCGTCGAACCGGGCGCGCAGCAGCAGCGACAACTGGCCGAGGTTCATCTCGGGCACCAGCACCCGGCGGTACCGGCCGAGAACCTCACCGAGATTCGCGGGCATCGGATTCAGATGCCGCAGGTGCGCCCGCGCGATCGCGTGCCCACCGCGTCGCATCCGGCGCACCGCCTCACCGATCGGGCCGAACGACGAACCCCAGCCGAGGACGAGGACGGTCGCGTCACCGGTCGGGTCGTCCACGTCGAGGTCGGGCACGGTGATCCCGGCGATCCGGGCCGCGCGCACCCGCGTCATGAGTTCGTGGTTGGTGTGGTGGTACGAGATGTCGCCGGTGCCGTTGGCCTTCTCGAGTCCGCCGATGCGGTGTTCGAGACCGGCCGTCCCCGGGATCGCCCAGTCCCGGGCCAGCGTGTCCGGGTCCCGCGCATACGGCAGGTGGGCGCCCTCGCCGTTCGCACGCGCGAGGTCCGGTTCGATGGCGGGCAGCGTCGCGACGTCGGGGATCCGCCACGGTTCGGAACCGTTGGCGATCGCGCCGTCGGACAGCAACATCACCGGGGTGCGGTAGGTGACGGCGATCCGCGCGGCCTCGAGCGCCGCGTCGAAACAGTCGGCCGGGGACTGCGGCGCGACGATCGCGACCGGGGATTCGCCGTTGCGGCCGAACATGGCCTGCAGCAGGTCGGCCTGTTCGGTCTTGGTGGGCAGGCCCGTCGACGGGCCACCACGCTGGACGTCGACGACGATCAGCGGCAGTTCCGTCATCACCGCCAGTCCGATCGCCTCGGATTTCAGGGCGACACCGGGACCGGACGTGCTGGTGACGCCGAGCGCACCGCCGTAGGACGCGCCGAGCGCGGCGCCGATCCCGGCGATCTCGTCCTCCGCCTGGAAGGTGACCACGCCGAAGTGCTTGAGTTTGCTCAGTTCGTGCAGGATGTCCGACGCCGGGGTGATCGGGTAGGTGCCGAGGAACACGTCCATCCCGGCCGTCCGCCCGGCCGCGACCAGCCCGTACGCGAGCGCGGTGTTGCCGGTGATCTGCCGATAGGTCCCGGACGGCAGGGCCGCCGCTGCGATCTCGAATCGCGAGGCGAACGATTCGGTGGTTTCCCCGTAGTTCCAGCCGGCGCGCAATGCCAGGATGTTCGCCTGCGCGACGTCGGGCCGGGCCGCGAACTTCCGGTCGAGGAATTCCTCGACCGGGGCGATCGGCCGTCCGTACATCCACGACAGCACGCCGAGCGCGAACATGTTCTTCGACCGCTGCGAGTCCTTCCGTCCGAGCCCGGCCGGTTCCACGGCACCGACGGTCAACGACGTCATCGGGATCGCGTGCACCTGGTACTGCTCGAATTCCGGGGTCGCGAGCGGGTCGGAGTCGTAGCCGACCTTCGCGAGGTTGCGCTTGGTGAACTCGTCGATGTCGACGATGAGGATTCCGCCGGCCGGCAGGTCCGCAATGTTCGATTTCAGCGCGGCCGGGTTCATCGCGACGAGCACGTCGGGGCGGTCGCCGGCGGTGAGGATGTCGTACTCGGCGATCTGGATCTGGAAGCTCGAGACACCGGGCAGCGTGCCCTGCGGAGCGCGGATCTCCGCAGGGAAGTTCGGTTGGGTGGCCAGGTCGTTGCCGAACGCGGCGGCTTCGGCGGTGAACCGGTCCCCGGCGAGCTGCATGCCGTCGCCGGAGTCGCCGGCGATGCGGATGACCACCTGTTCGAGGACGGTCACCTCATCGCTACGGTCGGGTTCCCCCACCACGCTGCGTCCTGCTGAACTCTGTACGTCCGAACTCATAGGCGAGTCTCACTTCCTTGTGTGACCGAACCTGCCGTGCGCACTCTCCATCGTCGTCCTCAGCCGGACGGACGCAACCTGCCCCGGTCGTCGCCCGTCGTCGTCGCGGCCGCGAACTCGAGAACCTGCGGCCAGGACACCGCATACGCTGCGGCGTTGACCGGGTTCGTGTGCCGGGCGCGCACGCTGAAACCGTGCTCGGCACCCGGATAAACGTGCATTACGGTCGCGCCCGACTCCCGGTTCTGCAAGGTCGTCTGCAACCGGGCGAACGTGTCCGGCGACATGATGGTGTCGGCGCCCGCGTGCAGCACCATCACCGGCGCGGCGATCCGCCCGGCGCTGTCGACGGCATCGACGGTCTGGTTCGGGGGCCTCTCGTCGTGGATCGACGGGTGGTAGGCGACGACGTTCGCCAGCCGGTCGTCGCGGCTGCCGAGGATCAGGGCGAGGCGTCCACCGAGGCACCAGCCGATCACACCGACCGACTCGAGTTCCAGTTCGCCGAACATGTGGTCGAGCAACGTGCGCATCTCGGCGACGCATGCCTCGTCGTCGAGGCCGTTCATCAGTTCGACGAGGCGTTCGCGCGGGGCGTCGTCGTCGCTGACCCCGTGGAACGGGTCCCACACGAGCGCGGTCAGTCCTGCTCCGGCGATGTCCTCGGCGTATTCGCGGACCTGCGCGCCGATGCCGGTGATCATGGGGAGAAGCAGCATCCCGCCGCGGCTGCGTCCGAGCGGGCGCGCGAAGAACGCCGACAATCCGCCGACAGTGATGCGTTCGGCCTCGATATCCTTCATGACCTCGAACGTACGTCACAGGTGCGCCCGTTGTGGGCATCTACACGCACAGCTGGGGCACTGCACTGCCCACCTGCCGGAACCCGCCGCGCGACTGTGACTTGCCATGCCCTAATCTGCCGACTATGACACGCACCACACTCATCACCGGTGGCACCGGCGGCCTGGGCTCCGCCGTGACCGCGCATCTGCTGGCGGCGGGCTGGCGGGTCGTCGTGCCGTGGCTCGTCAAGGAGGAGCTCGACCGCGTCCCCGAACACCCGAACCTGCACCTCATCGAGGCCGACCTGTCCGACGAGGCGCAGCTCGAAGCAGCCGTCGACCTCGCCGCCGATCCCGATGCCCCGCTGTTCGGTGTGGTCAACCTGGTCGGCGGCTTCGTGTCCGGTCAGCGTGTCCACGAGGCTCCGGTCGAGGTGCTCGACTCCCAGATCGACCTCAATCTGCGCACCACCTACGCGGTGACGCAGGCGGCGCTGCCGCATCTGATCCGCGGTGGCGGCGGCTCCGTGGTGTGCATCTCGGCGGCCACGACCAACAATCCGTTCACCGGCGCAGCCGCCTACATCGCGTCGAAGGCAGCGGTCGCGTCGCTCGTGCAGTCCCTCGCCGTCGAGTACCGGCCCGACCGAATCCGCGTCAATGCGCTGTTGCCCGGGGTCATCGACACCCCCGGCAACCGGGCCGCGATGCCCGACGCGGACACGACGCACTGGTCGAAGCCGGAGGACATCGCGAAGGTCATTTCGTTCCTGTTGTCCGACGAGAGCTCGGCGATCACGCGCGGACTGATCCCGGTGACCAGCCTCGGCTGAGCTCAGTCGGGCTGTTCGGACAGATGGGCGCGCCGCGCGAGGGTCGCACCGATACCGGCCGCGGCCGCGCGTACCGACGCGGCGTGCTGCTGCGGCCGGAACCCGGTCACCGGGCCGGTGACACTGATCGCGGCGACGGCACGTCCCTCCGATTCGAAGATCGGGGCGCCGACGCACACGATGCCCGGCGCGGACTCCTCGAACTCGTAGGACACGCCCTCGGCGATCACCCGGTCGAGCAGCTGCCGCAGCATGCCGGGGGTCGCGACGGTGCGCGGAGTGCGGCGCGGCAGCGGGCCGGTGAGCACCTGCGTCACCACCTCGGGTTCCGCCCACGCCAGCAGGGCACGCCCGATTGCGGTGCAGTACAAAGGCATCCGGCCGCCGACCCGAGACGGTGCATTTCGGGATCCGTGACGGCATGGAGGTCATCTACCTGACCAAGATCGGCGGCCACCGGCAGGTCGGCGCACCGTCTCGTGGGTGCGTTCGTACAGGTCCTCCATGAACGGGATCGCGACCTCGACGAGACTGCGCTCCACCGAGGCGCGCATCCCCAGTTCGAAGAGGTGGCGGCCGAGCCGGTACCCGGCCGGGGTGCGTTCGAGCAGCCGCACCCCGACGAGATCGGTGGCGATACGGTGCAGCGAAGCCTTCGGGATGCCGGTGCGGCGGGCGAGTTCGGCCAGGCTGACGCCGTGGTCGTCGATCGTGAAGGCGTGCAGCACGATCATGACCTTGCCGAGCACCGTGTTCCGGTCGAGGGCACCGTGCGCGCCGCCGGCACCGACCTCGTCCGTCCCGTTCTCAGCCACCCGCGTGCCTTCCACACTCTCTCCGCGCTCGCCTGCACTCGTCGCGTTTTTCGAGCGAACGTACCGTTCCGTCGGTCGAAGGAGCCGAACGGTACGTTCGCTCCGGTAACCCACAGTAACGGCGAGCGGTCACGCGGACAGTACGCGACCCAGCTTCCGCGCGCGGGCGTATGCGCGGCGCTCCGCGTACGTCATGCCGCCCCAGATGCCGTGCGTCTCGTCCGCCTGCAGCGCCGTCTCGCGGCATTCGGCGACCACCGCGCACGATCGGCAGATCGATTTGGCCGCGGCTTCGGCGCGCGCCGCCGCGAGCCGGCCGTCCTCCTTCTGCGGGAAGAACGTCGTGGTGTCCATGCCCCGGCAGCGTGCCCACAGGGTCCAGTCGCGGTCCGTCATCTCGTGTCCTATGCGGTGGTGATCGAGGCGGCCATGCCCTGGCCGCCGCCGATGCACATGGTCACCAGTGCTCGGCCGCCGCCACGGCGCTTCAGTTCGTGCAGGGCGGTCGCCGTCATGCGCACACCGGTCGCGCCGATCGGGTGGCCCAGCGAGATACCGGATCCGTTGACGTTGAGGCGGTCCCGGTCGTCCCAGCCCCATTCCTTCAGCACACCGAGAACCTGACAGGCGAACGCCTCGTTGAGTTCGACGAGATCGAAGTCGTCGAATCCGAGTCCGGTGCGGTCGAACAGCTTCCGGGTCGCCGCGACCGGGCCGAGACCCATGGTCGCGGGATCGCAGCCCGCGGCGGTCCAGCCCTCCAGGAATCCGATCGGCTCGAGCCCGTACTCGTCGAGCTTGTCCTCGGCGACGACGAGAAGAGCTGCGGC
>NZ_JADZGH010000061.1:110774-114176 GCF_015865005.1 Rhodococcus sp. CX | reverse complement strand
CCCCCACAGGCCGAGAGCGACACATACTGCGTACAGCGCCACCGCCGCCGTCCAACCGGTCGTGAATCCGCCGGTGTAGTCGGTCATCAACCCCATGAGCGCGGGCCCGCCGGCGAAGCCGAGGTACATCCCGACCGCGATGGCGCTCGAAGCGCGCCCCACGGTGCTGGTCCGAACCACGCGGAGCGCGCCGGCCATCAAGACCACGTTGGCCGCGAGCGCGGTCGCGCCGTGAACACCGACGCCGAGCCACAGGAGGGGAAGCCATCCCACAAGATCGGCGCCGAGCAGTGCGAGTGCGCCGAGCGTAGAGCCTGCCGCGAGGATCGACAGCAGGATGAACGGGCCTGCGTTCCCGGCAAGCGCGCGTCCCCAGCCGATCCGCGCGGTGACACCGATCAGGCCGGCAATCGCGGCGGTCAGCCCGGCCACGGTCAGGTTCAGTCCCATCTCGTCGTGCGCGAACAGCGGAAGGTAGACGTTGGTGGCCTGAAGGGCGGCGCCGGAGAACAGGGCGTAGGCGGCGAACAGCCAGACGGCCGGGGGCAGTGCTCGGTGCTCGGCACGGCCGGAGGAAGGTTCGGCGAATTCCGGGGCGCTCGCCGGCCGCTGAGAACGGCCACGAGACGGTGCGAAATGCCAGGCCGCGACAGCCGAGATGCCCGCGACGGCCGCGCCGACCCACAGTGGGCCTCGCCACCCCCAGGCAAGTGCCAGGGTGGGGCATCCGACTCCGGCGGCGAGTTGACTGGCTTGCACCCCCGACTGCTTCACTCCGATCCAGGGTGATCGTTTGGCCGACGGGGCGTGGTCACTGATCATGCGGTTGGTGACCGGGTTCGACAGCGCCTGTGCAGCCCCGGACAAGGCCATGGCTGCGAGTAACCACAGGTAGTTCGTCGACAGCGCCGCGACGACGAACGAGAGTCCGGCGCCCGCGAATATCGTGACGAGCAGGGCGCGAGCAGGGAAGCGATCACTGAATCGCCCCAAGGTCAGGGACAGGGCAGCCGCCATCAGGAAGCTGAGCGTGGCAAGCATCCCGAACTGCACCGCGGTGATGCCGAGCGAGTCGATGACCAGCGCACTCGTCGCGCTCAGCCCGTAGGTCAGCAGTGGGCCGATCGCCATGGCCGCAGTCAGGAGCGGCAGCAGTCCTCGGGAATCATGGTTGTTCACTACAGGCACTCCATCGACAGTCCTATTGCTGCGCGCCTTGCTGCGCGACGAGGAACACGGTCTCGAACCGTGGCGTCCGCATAGCGTTCAAGCAGCCAATCTTCGGACGCAAGTGTCGCACACCTGAAGGCGGCGCCTACCTGTGCCGCACTCCGGCGCATCGTGGGTCATCGGAGCGTGGCAACGGGTACAGGGCCGCCGCTGGGCAGATCAGGGGTGCTTCGACCGCCGGGCAGCCGTTCGTGCCCCGCAGTGGGGCGTGCGATCAGATATCGATTCCTGCGCGCAGTTCCAGGGAGATCCGACCGGCGGTTTCGAGGAGCGGGGGGAGGTAGCGCGGAACCAGGGTGCGCGCAGGTTCGTGTGTTTGGTACATCGACACGGTGAGTGCGCCGACGACACGGCCGGTTCGGGAGCGCAGCGGCACCGACAACGCTTGCACTCCGACGTCGAGAAGCTGATCGGCGAAGGCCCAGCCCTGACGGCGGATGATGTCCAACTCGCGCTCGAGTCGGCTGCGCTCGTCGTGAGCGGGCGCCGAGTGGGGATCCTGGGTACCGGTGAGATCGAGATGCCGGTCCAGTTCGGCTTCGGGAAGTGCGGCCAGCAGCACCCGCCCGGCCGCGGTCCGATGGGCGGGCAGTCGGCTACCCGACTTCAAGGACACCGACATGCCGGACGCGATGTCCACCCTGTTGACGTACCGGATGTCCGGGCCGTCGAGCACCGTGACGGATGCGGAGAGTCCCAGGTTTCGCGTAAGTGCTTCGAGGTGCGGCTGGCACACGTCGGCAAGGGTGAACCTCGACAGATTGGCGTAGCCCAGTTCGAGTACCTGCGGTGTCAGGGTGAACTTGCGGGCGGAAACCTCGATGTATCCGAGTTCGACGAGGGTGTGCAGGAATCGCCGCGCCGCCGAGCGGGGAAGTCGGCACCGTTCTGCTACCTCGGTCAGCGTGAGGTGGCGATGGTCGCGGTCGAAGGTGGTGAGTACCGCGATGGCGCGTTCGAGTGATTGGACCGCGTCCTTCGGGCGTGCCGGCCGCACGGGCGTCGACGACGGTACGGCATCCACCGCGCTCTTGGCTCGCGTCATCTGCTCCCTCTCCGGTGGCTGCACTCACCGAGTGCCTCATTGGATCCCACGACATTGGATCCCACGACCGCGAGTGTAGTGGAGTCCGATCTGCGCGCATATGCGCGTTCTTCCTGGACGCTTCGAGCTGGAGTGCGCGCTTTCGGGGGTGGCGGGCCCCGGCGCGGCTCGGAGGCCGAACACCGAGGACCAGGGGCTTTGGGCGAGAGATAAGGCCGCCCATGGTTGACGCTGCGAAGCGACGTGTGCCACAGTGCTTCCACCGATTAATTTCCGCGCAAGTGCGCGCTATTCGGACGCAATCAGCCGTTGAAAGTCGAAAGGACTGCCATGCTGACGCAAGACCAAAACACCCTGCTGGTGCAGACGGGCCCCGATACGCCGATGGGCCGGCTCTTTCGCCGATACTGGATCCCGGCGTTGCTGGCGGAGGAGTTGCCGGAACCGGACTGCGCCCCGGTCCGGGTCAAGTTGCTCGGCGAGCAACTGATCGCATTCCGCGACACCCAGGGCAGGCTCGGGCTGCTCGACGAGTTCTGCAGTCACCGCACCGCCTCGCTGTACTTCGGCCGCAACGAGGACTGCGGGCTGCGCTGCGCATACCACGGCTGGAAGTACGACGTCGAGGGCAACTGCGTCGACATGCCGTCCGAACCGGAGGACTCGAAGTTCAAGTCCCGAATCAAGCAGAAGGCGTACCCGTGTGTCGAGCGCGGCGGCGTGATCTGGACCTACATGGGTCCGCCCGAGCTGAAACCCGAACTCCCCGAACTCGAATGGGCCATGCTCGGCGACGGCCACCGATTCGTCTCGAAGCGACTGCAGGAGACGAACTACCTGCAGGCAATGGAGGGCGGGATCGACTCGAGTCACGTCTCGTTCGCCCACCGCTTCAACCTCGACGACGACCCGATGCACTCGGGAACCGAGGGCAACAAGTACCTCAAGGCCGACACCCGCCCCAAGTTCGAGGTCGCCGAGAGCAACGGCGGTCTGGTCATCGGTGCTCGCCGCAACGCCAGTGAAGAGGAGTACTACTGGCGGATCACCCAGTGGATCATGCCCTGGTACACCATCATTCCGCCGTTCGGCACCCACAATCCGCTCGGCGGGCATGCCTGGGTGCC
>NZ_JADZGH010000061.1:79283-110764 GCF_015865005.1 Rhodococcus sp. CX | reverse complement strand
TCGACGACGAGACGTGCTGGGCGTGGAGCATCAACTACCACCCCACCCGGGAACTGCGCGAGGACGAAGTCGCGTCGATGCGCAACGGAGACGGAATCCACGCCAAGTACATCCCCGGGACCTACCGGACGCTGGCGAACAAGGACAACGACTATCTGATGGACCGCGAGGCCCAGAAGCAGAAGAAGACGTTCTCCGGCATCGAGGGCATTGCCGCCCAGGACTTTTCCCTGCAGGAATCGATGGGCGCGATCTGCGATCGCACCAAGGAACGGCTCGGAACCTCCGACGCCGGCATCATCTTGGCCCGGCGCCGACTGCTCGCCGCCCTCGAGGAGCTCGAAGCGGAGACCCTGCCCGGCCTGAATCCCGAACATCAGCGTGTGCGGTCGACCTCGGTCCTGCTGCCGAAAGCAACGCCCTTCCAGGAGGGTGCCGAGGATGCGCTTCGCATGGTCGAGGGCGAAGACTTCGTCTCCATCTGACCACTCCGGCAACGAGATTCAACGAGATTCAGCGAGATACAACGAGATACAAGGAGTCCGTCGTGACCAACAGCGCCGACATCGACATCACCCCGACGCGCTCGGTAGCCGGCCCGCCGAAGATGGTCCGCGCCGCGGTGTCGATGCCCGACACGACGACGACCGTCCGCTACCTCGACTCCGATGCAGCGGTCGGTGCGGTGGGCTGGCTCGAAGTCGAATCCTCCGCGGTGTGCGGCACCGATGTCGGTCTCTACCGGGCCGGACTGGACTCACCCACAGTGCTCGGCCATCACGTCGTCGGGACCGTCGTCTCGGTGGACGAGACCCGGTCGGCCGCGTGGGACGTGCGGCCCGGCGACCGGGTCGCGTTGGAGGAATACCTGCCGTGCATGCAGGAGGACTGCCCGGCGTGCCGCATCGGGGACTACCGCCTGTGCCCTCACACCGATCTGTTCGTGGGCAAGCGGAGAGTGGGTCTGGTCCCGGCGGACGACGGGTCCGGCCTGCACGGCGGCAACGCCGAATACATGCAGCTCAGCGCGAACAGTCTCGTGTACCGCCTACCGGCGGATCTCGACGCGGATCTCGCGGCGTGGACGCAGCCCTTCGCCAACGCGCTGGACTGGACGGTCGACGCGGGCGGCGCCCGGGAGGGCTCCACCGTCGTCATCATCGGCCCCGGCTACCACGGCATCTCCGCGGTAGCCGCGGCCCGGGCCGTCGGCGCCGCCCGCATCGTCGTGATCGGGGTGCCGGAGTCGGCCGGCCGCCTGGAGATCGCCGAATCGCTCGGTGCGGTGCCGGTGATCAACGACAATGACAGCCTTCCCGAGCTGATCATGCGGGCAACCGGCGGCGACGGAGCCGATGTACTCCTCGACACCGTCGGACTCGGCGGAGAGGCCGTTGCGGCCGCCGCCCGCGTGCTGCGCAAGCGGGGCCGGTTGGTCATCGGCGGACTGGGCTCGACGCCGGTCTGCGAACTCGATCTCAAATCCCTGGTGCGCGGCGCCAACACCATCGTCGGTGTCCGTGGCCGTTCTCCCGAGGCAGTCACGCGCAGCATCGAACTTCTCGCCGGCGGGCGATCCGGCTTGGAGATCGTGCCCTCCGTCGACGTCGGCCTCGACGAGGTCGACGACATGTTGGGGCGGATGGCCACCGGACAGGGGCCGGTGAGTCCCCACGTGGTGATCCGACCACAGTTGCGCCGCCCGAACAATCAGAAACGAGGAACGCTGTCATGAGCGAGACGACACCCCGCCAGCTGTCCTACGTAGCACGAATACTGCTGGTGCCCTTGGGAAAGTCCGGTGACGACATGGTCGAGCAGATGGCTCGGGCCGGGTTGACCGATGTCGACGTCGTCACCGCGCACTCGCCCACCGAGGCAGCCGTGCGCGACATCAACGCCGAGACCACGACGGTACGTCGTATCGACGAGTTGGTCACCGAATCGGACATGGTCATTCTCATCGGCTCGGTACTACCCCAGGTCCCCATAGGCTTCGCCACCACGATGGCCGAAGCGGCCCGCGAGTCGGGCAACCTGCTCGCCGGTGTCCTGATCGACCAACAGGACTGGGACAGTCCACAAGGCGCCGAAGCGATGGCGGTACTGCGGATGGAACTCGACATGCTGGTGTCCATCACGCAGGTCTCCCTCGCCACCGCCTTCGTCGACGTTCTCAAAGGGGGATACCGCACCCCGGGTGCATACGCGCCAGCTCTCTCGACCCCAAGGATCTGAAAATGACACAAGAGACCAGCCGCCTGTTGGTCCGGCAACAACGACTCGAATCCGACGGCGTGTTGTCACTGACCCTCGAGCACCCGGACGGGGCCGCCCTCGCCGAATGGGAGCCCGGAGCACACATCGACATCGTGCTGCCTTCCGGGACCGTCCGGCAGTACAGCCTGTGTGGTGACCCCGAGGACAAGACTGCCTACCGGATCGCCGTCCTGAGAGAAGACGAGGGACGCGGTGGGTCGAAGGAGATCCACGACAGTGTCCGCGTGGGGGACCTCCTCGCGGTGCGTGGCCCCCGCAACCACTTCGCCCTCGAGCCCGCCTCTCACTACCTCCTGATCGCCGGGGGAATCGGGATCACTCCCATTCTCGCGATGGCGCGACAATTGGCGCGGGAGAACGCCAACTGGTCCGCACTCTACGGTGGCCGTAGCCGCGCCACTATGGCATTCGTGGAGGAGATTTGGAGTCTCGGCGAGGTGAACGTCTGTCCTGCAGACGAATTCGGTAACCTCGACCTGGCAGCCGCCCTGGCCCACGTTCCGGCCGGCACCGCCGTGTATTGCTGCGGTCCCGAAGGGCTACTGCAGGCGGTGAAGTCGGTGTGCGGTCCGGTACTCGGTGACGAAGCGATTCATTTCGAGCGGTTCGGTGCTCCCGCCGCGGGGACCGACCGTGCTGCGGATTCCGAAGCATCGGAAGGACAGTCGTCCGACGAATTCGAGGTCGAACTGCGCCGTACCGGTTGCACGTTGAAGGTGCCCGCCGACCGCACCCTCCTCGAAGTCGTCCTCGAAGCGAACCCGGACATCCTGTACTCCTGTGAGGACGGCTTCTGCGGATCCTGCGAAACGCGCGTGCTCGACGGAATTCCCGAACACCACGATTCGATCCTCTCTCCAGCAGACCGGGAGAAAGGCGAGACGATGATGATCTGCGTCGGACGCTCCCGCACGCCCACACTGGTACTCGACGCCTGACGTTCCACGATGTTGCGAGGAGCCGGGTGTCCGCTGTTCCCGTGGTTTCGAATCAGGGGACGGGACACCCGCACTCGCATTTCAGCGGGTGGAATGGAATCTGCGGCGGGCAGAAGTGTCGACAGTGTGATCGGCAGCCGCACCACCACCGGAAACGTCGGAGATCGAACTGCCTCCGACCGTTCATGTTTCGAGCGCCGAAATCATCCACCGTTCGAACGCCGTCAACAGGACCCAATTCGTTGGGGTGCGTGCACTACGGTGATCGGGGTTCGCGCTCGCGGAGCGCGCGCAGTGCTGCCCGGGTGCGCTGCGAGGGTGGATCTCACAGGAGCCGGCCGAGCCTTTCGGCGTATTCGTTCAGTACGGGCACGGCTGTGTCTTGGAGGTCGTGGAGGGTGGTTCTGGCGGTGGACGCACTGACACTCATTGCCGCCACGGTCTCGCCCCGGGCAGTCCGGACAGGTACGGCTATCGACAGCATGCCGAGTTCGATTTCTTCGTCGGTGTAGGCCGCGCCGCTCTCCCTCGCCGTCAGGATTCGTTCCCTGATGGCCTCGATATCGGTCAGCGTCCGGGGTGTGCGCGGCCGGGGGTCGCACTTTCGGAGGTAGTCGTCCAGTTGGGTGTCGGCAAGTCCTGCCAGTAGTACTCGACCGGTTGCCGAGTTGTGGGCGGGTAGTTTGGCGCCGACACGGACTCCGGTCGAGACGATCCGTGTGGCCTCGGCGCGGGCGACGAACAGGGACCATCCGTCTTCGAGAACTGCGAGCGATACCGACTCGTCCAACGCATCGCGGGCCTCGGTCAATTGCGGCTGGGCAAGTTGCGGCAGGGGCGCGGTGTCCAGATAGGCGCCGCTGAGCCGAAGCATTCTGGGTGTGGGCCGGAAGTTCCCGTTGTCGTGGGTCAGGTAACCGAGCTCGACGAGGGTGAGCAGGCAGCGCCGCGCCGCGGCGCGGGAGGTATTCGTCCGCTGAGCGGCCTCGGTGACGGTCAGTTGGGGGTGGCGGATGTCGAAGGCTTCGATGACTGCCAGTCCCTTCGCCAGTCCGGCCATTCCTTCGGGGGCGCGGGTAGCACCCTTGACACTTCCTTCGTTGTCCGGCTTAATTGTTCGAGAATTGCTCATTGGTTCGTTATACGAACAAGGACGGGGCTTGTCAAGCCCCGGCGAGCGAATTCTCTGATGTCCCGACTGGTTGTCCAGACTGAGGAGAAATTATGGAAAGCAGCGTTGTCGACGCAGGCCGCGATACCCCGGTGGAGTGGACCGACGACCTCACCCGGGTGCCGTATCGGGTGTTCCAGGACCAGGACGTCTACGCCGCCGAGCAGACCAAGTTGTTTCAGGGCCCGTATTGGAGCTACCTGTGCCTGGAGGCGGAGGTGGCCGGCCCGGGAGACTACTGCTCGACCTTCGTCGGTGAGACACCGGTCATCGTGGCACGTGACCGCGACGGTGAGCTCTACGGTTTCGAGAACCGCTGTGCCCATCGCGGTGCCCTGCTGGCCCTGGAAAACCGCGGAAACACGAAGGACTTCACATGCGTCTACCACGCGTGGAGCTACAACCTTCAGGGCGATCTGACCGGTGTCGCGTTCAAGGATGGGATCAAAGGCAAAGGGGGAATGCCTGATTCGTTCTGCATGGAGGAACACGGACCGCGCAAGATGCGCATCGCCGTCCTCCACGGTCTGGTCTTCGGGAGTTTCTCCGACGACGTGCCGGACATCGAGGATTATCTCGGCGACGAGATCACGAGTCGGATCGCCCGGGTCCTCGGTGGGCGCACGCCCGAGATCATCGGACGCTTCACCCAGGTCCTTCCCAACAACTGGAAGCTGTACGTGGAGAACGTCAAGGACTCCTACCACGCCAGCATCCTGCACCTGTTCTTCACGACCTTCGAACTCAACCGCCTGTCGCAGCGCGGCGGGATCATCGTCGACGAGAGCGGCGGCCACCACGTCAGTTACTCGGCGATCGACCGAGACGCCGAGAAGGACGTCGCGTACGCGGATCAGAACATCCGGTCCGAAAGTGCCTACAAACTGGCCGATCCGACGTTGCTCGAGGGGTTCAGCGAGGTCGGCGACGATACGACGCTGCAGATCCTCTCCGTCTTCCCGGGTTTCGTGTTGCAACAGATCCAGAACTCCGTGGCTGTGCGCCAGATCCTGCCGACCGGGGTCGAGCGAACCCGACTGAACTGGACGTACCTCGGCTTCGAAGAAGACACGCCCGAGCAGCGGGAGATCCGCCTCAAGCAGTCCAACCTCGTGGGCCCCGCAGGCTACATCTCGATGGAGGACGGCTGCGTAGGAGGCTTTGTGCAGCGCGGAATCGCAGGTGCGGCGAGCCAGTCGGCGGTGCTCGAAATGGGAGGAAGTCTGGCCGAATCCAGCGAGAGCCGTGTCACCGAGGCATCGGTACGCGGCTTCTGGAAGGCATACCGGACCGCGATGAACCGACAGGAAGAGGCATGAGCATGAACGACTTCCAGCGAATCGGCCGCGTACAGGCCGACTATTCCCGCTGCATCGACGAGGGGCCGCTCGAGCGGTGGCCGGACTTCTTCGTCGAGAACTGCATGTACCGGATTACCACCGCACAGAACTACAGCGAAGGCCTGCCTGCAGGACTGGTGTGGGCCAACACTCGCCGGATGCTCGTGGACCGCGTGTCGGCACTGCGCGAGGCCAACATCTACGAACGACACACATACCGTCATATCTTGGGCCAGCCCTTGGTCCTGGACGAGAACGGTGACGGTATCCATGCCGAAACCAGCTTCCTGGTGGTGCGGGTGATGCGTGACGGCGAATCCGACATCTTCACCAGCGGACGGTATGTCGACCGGTACGTGGAGGTGGACGGCCAGTTGAAGATTGCCGAACGAGTCGTGGTGTGCGACAGCACCAACATCGATACCCTGCTGGCGCTGCCACTATGAGTGGGTCCCCGCCGCGGGTCCTGCTCACGATCGGCGATCCGAACGGAATCGGCCCCGAACTCGCGGTGAAAGCCGTCGTGGCAGCACAGGAACATCCCGCATTCAATCCGGTTCTGGTGGGCGATCGGCATGTCGTCGAACCGCTCGCCCGCCAGGCCGGCATGACGGTCCGCGAGACAGTCGACGGCCACCGCGCACCCATCGCCGATGTGGTCGACGTGCTCCCCGTCGACTCGCTGCCGGCCGGCGCTTTCGCCCCGGGCCGGGTGAGCGCAGAAGCCGGGCAAGCAACCGTGGCGTACCTCGAACGGGCGGTGCGCTGCCTGCAGGGCGGCGGAGCCCGTGGCATCGTCGCGTGCCCGCACTCGGAAACCGCGATCAATGCCGCCGGTATCTCCTTCGCCGGATATCCGCGTCTGCTGGCCGAACTCGTCGGCGCACGATCCGACGAAGTGTTCCTGATGCTCGTCGGCGCCGGTCTGCGCATCGTGCACGCAACATTGCACGAATCGTTGAAGGATGCGCTCGGGCGCCTCACACCGGAGCTCGTGCACAGGGCGGCACACGCTCTGGTGCGGGCCCTTCAGGAACAGGGCATCCCGTCCCCGCGTATCGGAGTGTTCGGTATCAATCCGCATGCCGGAGAAGGGGGTCTGTTCGGCGACGAGGATCTGCGGGTGACAGCGCCTGCGGTGGAGCGGCTGCGCGCCGCAGGGATCGATGCCTCGGGACCGGTCGGGGCCGACCTCATGCTCAGAGATACCGGCTTCGACGCGTTCGTCGCCATGTACCACGATCAGGGTCATATTCCCGTCAAACTCCTTGCGGGACGCAGTGCGGCCGCGATGACGATCGGCGCCGGAGTGCGGTTCTCCAGCGTTGGGCACGGGGCCGGATTCGACATCGCCGGCATGGGAACAGCCGATGCGGACGCCGTTGTCGCGGCCGTGCGGCTGGTCGGCGCCACCGCCACCCGCCTCCAATCACACGTAACCGCAGGAGTCACGTCATGACCTACCAGGTAACCGTCACGGGATCGGACATCACCTTTCCGTGTGAACCCGACGAAAGTGTGCTCGATGCGGCGGAACGCGCGGGATACGCGATCCCGTACTCGTGCCGTAAAGGCGTGTGTTCGAGTTGTGAAGGTGCGCTCGATGCCGGCAGTCTCGAGGTGCACGGCTGTGGGACGGCTCAAGGCCCCCGGAGCGGAGTGCTGTTCTGTCAGGCGCAGCCCATCACGGACGTCGTCATCACACCCAAGCGGATCACCGAACGAGACAGGGTGGTACGTAAGCAATTCACCGCGAAGGTTCATCGAATCACCCGTCCGACGCCCGATGTCGCTGTCGTGCAGCTGCGTCTCCCCACCGGGGTGCGTGCGAAATTCGCCGCCGGGCAGTACCTCAAGGTTTTTCTCGACGACGGGGACAGCCGGAACTATTCGATGGCGAATCCGCCGCACGAGAACGACGGAGTGCAACTGCACATTCGTCAGGTGCAGGGCGGACGATTCTCCGAGGAGGTGCTCGGCACGCTCGAGAAGGGAGCCAGGCTGACGATCGAGCTGCCCTACGGCGAGTTCTCGCTGAACCCCGACTCGGACAGGCCCGTCATCTTCGTCGCCAGCGGCACCGGCTTCGCCCCGGTGAAGTCGATCATCGAGGACCACCTCAAACGTGGGGGAGAACGGTCGCTGCATCTCTATTGGGGCGCACGCCGACAGGCGGACATCTACCTTCCCGAGTTGCCCGAGAAATGGGCCTCGGCTTCGGATCGGGTCTCCTTCACTCCCGTCCTGTCCGATCCCGCCGAGGACTGGACCGGACGCACCGGGCTTGTTCATCGAGCCGTGCTCGAGGACTACGCCAACCTCAGCAGCCACGAGGTCTACGCATGCGGAAGTCCCGCAATGACCTCGGCGGCACGCGAGGATTTTGTCCACGAGGCCGGTCTGGCGCCGGACAACTTCTATTGCGACGCCTTCGTACCGTCGGGCGAGCCCGTTGTCACCGCGTGATCCGCTACCACGACCACATCCGGAAACCCCGGTATCAGACACTGTGAGGCACTCATGTCCATCGCACCATCGCGCGTGACACTGCCGGATTTCATCGATTCGCGGCCGGTGAGTCGATACCAGTACATCGTGATCGCCCTGTGTGGGTTGGTCATGTTCATCGACGGCTTCGATACCCAGAGCATCAGCTACATGGCGCCCCACATCGCCGAGGAGTGGGACCTGTCGAAACAGGTGCTCGGGCCCATCTTCTCCGCGGCCCTCGCCGGTCTCATGGTCGGCTATCTGGCGCTCTCGCCGTTGTCCGAGCGGTTCGGCCACCGCCGGATGATCCTCACGAGCACAGTCATTTTCGCGCTCGGCACGTTGGCTGCGGCCTGGTCGCAGAACGTCACCGAACTGATGGCGTTGCGCTTCATCACCGGAATGGGGCTCGGTGCTGCCGCGCCGAGCGCCATCGCACTGACGGGCGAATACAGCCCCAAGCGCCTTCGAGCGACCTTCGTCCTGGCGATCTACTGCGGTTTCTCCCTCGGATTCGTCGCCGCAGGGCTGGTCTCCGGTTGGCTGATCCCGATCTTCGGCTGGCGGTCGGTGCTCGTCGTCGGCGCAGTAGCACCGCTCCTGCTGCTCCCGGCGTTGCTGCGCTTCCTGCCGGACTCGCTCACCTCGATGATCCAACAAGGTGCCGAGCCCAACAGGATCAAGGCGATCCTCCGCAGGATGGATCCCGGCCTCGCCGCCGCCCCCGACATCACCTACGAGGCCGAGAAGCAGGCCGACGAACAGCGCACTGCACTGAGGAACCTGTTCACCCGTGACCGGGTCCTGGGAACCCTGCTGCTGTGGTTGGTCTTCGTCATCAATCTCGGGGAGTTCTACGCGCTGCAGAGCTGGCTACCGTCGATCATGACGAGCCTGGAGTACGACATGGGTACGGTGGTCACCGCGACCACCCTCACGACTGTCGGCGGCATCGCTGCCGCATTTGTCACCGGACCCTGCATGGACCGACTCGGTGCGTATCTCACCCTCGGAACGGTCTACATCGTCGGATTCGCATTCGTCGCCCTGACCGGTCTCGCCTTGAGTGCACCGCTGTGGGTCCTTCTGACAGCCAACTTCTTTGCGGGTGTGTGCATCAGCGGTGGGCAGAAGAGCCTCATCGCGCTGTCCGCGGTCTTCTATCCGACATCGATGCGTTCCACCGGAGTCGGATGGGCACTGGGTGTGGGCCGCATCGGCGGAATCGTCGGGCCGATCGCGGTCGGAGCGGCCCTCGGGATGGGATGGTCCGCCAGCGCAGTCTTCTACGCGATGTCGGTTCCCATGCTCGTAGCCGGCGGCGCGGTACTGCTCCTCGGCCGATGGGTCCGCAACGACAAACACCCCGACCGCACGTCGGCCGAAAGTCACTCGCTGGCCCACAAGTAGTACGAGTCGGCGACACGCCGAGGAGTCGGAACCAGGGCTGCTCCGCCATCGGATGTCCGCGTACACCCTCACGTGAGAGTGCGGGTACAACCCGCCCCGGCAAGGGCCGCCTCCGATTCGTCCACCGCCAGGTCGACGAACTCGAAGGGCGGCCCTTGCCCGTGGTTCTCGTTGGAGATCGCGAATGGCAGGAACTCGCGAATTCGTCGGGTGGCAGCAGGCGTCGTGGCTGCGCTGCCGATCGCATGCCACTGCGTGGAGTTTGCAGGCATACGAACGGATACACGAAGACGGTGTCGGCGGACGAGCATCTGCAGGGATCGCGCTCCGGCGCCGGGGTGAGCACGATGTGTCGCATTTCGGGCACTGCGCCTCGTTGCGGTGAGGGCGGGTGTGGATCCGGATCAGTGCCGATCTGACCTCGGGCGTCCTATGCGATAGTGTCCCTGGACGTGCGCATCTCTGCTCGGGCCGACTATGCGATCAGGGCGGTTGTCGAATTGGCGGATGCCGGCGACCGGCCGGTCAGCTCGGAGGCGATCGCCACTCGGCAGGACATCCCCAGGCCGTTTCTCATCAAGATCCTCTCCGAGTTGAGGCAGGCAGGGCTGATCATGAGTGTGCGCGGCTCGGAGGGCGGTCACCTCCTCGCGCGCGCGCCCGAGGAGATCACGATCGCGGATGTTCTCGAAGCCATCGACGGCCCGCTCGCCGATATTCACGGCACCAATCCGGCCGATTCCACCTATCTGGGGGCTGCACAGGCTTTGAGCACCGTGTGGATCGCACTCGAGGCGAACATACAAGCAGTTCTCGGCGCGGTATCCCTCGCCGATGTCGTGCGAGGCGAGATTCCTGATCAGGTGACTGCTGTGGCCAAGGGCTTCACGAGCACGATCTGACCTACCTGGAGGTCGAGCCAGGCCAAACTGTCCTCCGGCAATTTCAGATCGGCTGCCTGACCATCGCCCAGCATGAGCAAGAGCCAGACGCGATCGGTGTCGGGGCAGTGATAGATATCTTCGATCCATGCCTGCTCGGCGTCCGGGTCGGTTCGGTCGTAGACCAACTCCAGTGGAATCACGGCGGCTGACGCCGACCGCAGCGCGGGCTGCGCATCAGCGCGTCCAAGTGCCGGTTGGAGAGAGTCGCTACGAATGAACTGAAGAGCGGACGACATAGCCGGAACGTTAGCCAGACGAATTTCATGGCAGAAGAATTATCGTCAGGATGATATTTAATGCCGCGGCGTGTGGATGGGTGTAGAAATCCGCTCGCTCATTGCCGTCCGATCCATCGGTATCGGGGCCGAGGATTCCGGTGTCGAATCCGACATATTCCCTGATCAGAGACTCGGATGCCTGGTTCGTCCGTCAGGGAAGGCGGCTCCCTCCACCGAGCGTCGGCCACAGATTCCGATCCATCGCCGATAAGTAGGAGCGCTCGTACCTGACTAAGTAGACCATTTTAGTCTGCTATGGTCCGGGACGTGACTTCGCTGACCATTTCCACCCCTCCCCTGCTCGCAGACGCGCAAGCGGCACTCGCCGCTGCCGACGAGTTTGCGGACCGCATCCGCCCGGGTTCGATCGAGCGTGACCGACTGAAGACGAAGCCGCTGGCCGAACTCGCCGACCTCGCCTCGACCGGGCTGCTCAGCATCTGGATCCCCCGAGAGTACGGCGGCTCCGGCCTCGACTTCGTGACTGTGATCGATGTGTTCCGCCGCATCGCCGTCGCCGATCCGGCTGTCGCTCAGCTCGTTCTCGCCCACTTCGTGCTTCTCGAATGCGCCCGCACCGACGCGGACGAGCCGACACGTCGGTTCATCTACGACACGGTGCTCGCCGGCGCGCACCTCGGTAACGCATCTGCCGAGCGCGGCACCAAGAACGGCTGGAACCGCAACACGCGCGCCGAGCGCGACGACGCCCGTGGCGGGTGGGTCGTCACCGGCCAGAAGTACTACGCAACAGGCGCCCTCGGCGCCGGGCTCATCAGCGTCGACGCCAAGTACGGCGACCGAGGCGGACTCCTCGGTTTCGTCACACCCGATTCCGATGGGCTCACGCTCGACCTCGACCAATGGTCGTCGTTCGGTCAGCGCACCACTTTCAGCGGCGCGGTGACGTTCGATGCCGTGTTCATCCCGGACGGCAGGGCGATCGACTACGGAGAAGCTCCGGAAAACCCGAAAAGCCCTGCCGCGTCGGTGATCACGCCTCTCGATCAGGCACTCCATGTTGCGATCGACGTGGGAATCGCCCGTGCCGCACTCGAGGACGGAGCCGATTTCGTACGCAGCAAGACCCGTCCCTGGGTCGAGTGGAACGACGCACCGGCCTCGGAGGAGCCGCATATCCAGCGCCGTTTCGGTGAACTCACGACGCGCCTGCATGCGCTCGAGGCGCTGCTCGAGAGGGCGGCCGGCGCCGTCCAGACTGCGGTCGAGGAGACTCCGCTCACCCACGAGACTGCGACCGCCGCATCGTTTGCCGTTGCCGAGGCCAAGGCGCTCGCGCAGGAATTCGGTCCGGAAATCGCTACCGGCGTCCTGGAACTGGCCGGCACAAGTTCGACCGACGAGAAGTACGGCCTGGACCGGCACTGGCGAAACGTTCGTGTTCACTCACTGCACGACCCCGCGCGCTGGAAGTACGTACACATCGGCAACCACACGCTCAACGGCACCCTGCCTCCCGCCGGCGTACTGATCTGAGTCACCTGATGTCCATCAAGTTGCACTGGTACCTCCCCACCAACGGCGACGGTCGCACGCCGCACGAGTCCGGAACCACCGTCGCGGTCGGCGGCAACCTGGAGTTGGGCCGCACACGAAAACCGGACCTCGAGTACCTTTCCGCAGTTGCCGGCGCGGCCGAAGCGAACGGCTTCGATGCGGTCCTGACACCGACGGGCACCTACTGCGAAGACGCGTGGATCAGCACTGCGGCGCTCAGCCAGATCCACCGCCGGCTCCGATATCTCGTCGCGTTCAGGCCCGGAACGATCAGTCCGGCGCTGGCCGCTCGGCAAGCTGCCACCTTTCAACGCCACAGCAACGGACGGTTGTTGATCAACATCGTCACCGGTGGCAGCGATGTCGAGCAACGGCGGTTCGGGGACCCGCTGGACAAGGACGGCCGCTACGCCCGCTGCGACGAGTTTCTGACAATCTTCAAAGGGGTATGGGACAGTCCAGGTTTCGACTTTCGCGGGGATCACCTCTGGGTGGAAGGCGGGACGATACCCACCCCGACGACGCGACCGGAGATCTACTTCGGCGGCTCATCCGATGCTGCACTTCGGGTTGCGGCAAAGCACGCGGACGTGTACCTGACTTGGGGAGAACCCCCCACGAAGTACCTCGCGGACCACCTCGACACCGTCAGAGAGTTGGCCGCCGCTGCGGGGCGGTCGGTGAGATTCGGAATCCGCTTCCACGTGGTGGGTCGTGAGACCAGCGCTGAGGCTTGGCAGGCGGCAGACGCACTGCTGGCCGACGTCGACGCGGAGACGATCGCGCACCAGCAACGCGCACAAGCACAGTCGAGTGCGGTCGGGCTCCAGCGAATGCGCGCTCTGCATCAGGGGGACCGCGACAATCTCGAGATCTACCCCAACGTCTGGGCGGGAATCGGACTCGTCCGACCGGGTGCCGGAACGGCGCTCGTCGGGAGCTACGCAGAGGTCGCGTCCCGCCTCGCCGAGTACCACCGGAAACTGGGGATCGACGAGTTCATCTTGTCCGGATATCCGTGCGACGAAGAAGCATTTCATGTCGGCGAGGGGATCGTCCCCGAGCTCCGCAAACTCGGCCTGGTGGAGTAGTGAAGCGATGAGTTCTGCATACGTAGACGACAAGCCGCCGGTTCTCGACCGAGACGGCTCAGCGGCGGTGTTGCGCGGAGACGCAGATGTACTCGACGTTGCCCGGGAACTGGCCGACGAGCTGCGATCATCAGCTTCCGAACGTGACCGCGCCGGCAGGTACCCCGCAGCAGCACTCGAGCAAGTGGCGTCCAGCGGCCTACTCGCTGCTGGAATACCTGTCGAGTGGGGCGGCGCCGGTGCAGGAGCCGGCGCTGTGATCGAGGTGATCCGGCTGTTGGCAACCGCCGATGCGTCCGTCGCGCAGACACTGCAGCCGCACTTCCAATTGGTCGACGCGGTGCTCCTCGACGGTGGAACAGAGTTGCAGTCGGTGCTCCTCCCTGATGTCGTCGCCGGCGGCCGCGTAGGAAACGCTATCGCGGAGCGTGGCGCAGCCGACGGCGCACAGCATTCGACACTGTTCCGTCAAACCGACGAGGGCACTTGGGAACTGGATGGAAGCAAGTACTACTGCACCGGCGCACCAGGATCGAGCTGGCTGGGGGTCGCGGTACGCGGCAGTGACGACACAATGTCGCTCGGGTTCACGAGGACCGAGCGAGACGGGATCACCGTGACCGACGACTGGGCGGGCATGGGGCAGCGGTCGACAGGCAGTGGCACTGTCACCTTCGCCGCGGTTCGCGTACCCGACACACACGTGATCCGTCCCTGGGCCGGGGCCGAGTCCCGCCGCGCGACCCACTACGTGGGTCGCCTGTTACACGCAGCGATCGACATCGGAACTGCAGAGGGTGCCCTGGCCGACGGACTGCGGTTCCTTGCAGAGCGTGCTCGACCGGCGCCCGGACGGGGCTTCCGGCACGCCGGCGACGATCCGCTCGTCCAGCGCTCGGTCGGCGCGGCAACGGCCCGCGTCCATGCGGGAAGGGCATTGCTCGCACACGCAGCATCACTGCTCGAATACGCGGTTCGAACCGAAAAGAATGTCGACATGCAGGCGGCGGTGGTCGCTGCAGAACAGGTCAAAGGCTTGGCGGCAGAACTCGCTGTCGAGATCTCCAGCGAGGTCTTCGCATGGTGTGGTGGCAGCGCCGCGGACGAACGACTCAATCTGAACCGCTACTGGCGTGACGCCCGCACTCACACGCTGCACGATCCCGCCCAGTGGGCGTACGCCACCGCCGGAGCCGAAGTCGTTTCCGCGATCGGGAGCGGCACTCTTCCCGACTTCGTGTTCTGAAGGTGTCTCGTGTGAGCCGGCCAGGACACGACGCCGGTTACGACAGCACGAACAACCCACTGCACGAAGCGAACAGACCGAGAAACCCTACAAAGCCGGATAGGACATGTCAGAAGCGCACACATCGGCCATCGGACCGAATCACCTTGTGCCTGTGGACTCCTCACCGGGCGCCGTAGTGCTCCGAGGCGTCGGCAAGAAGTTCACCGACGATTACGCGGTCACCGACGTGTCGCTCACGGTGGCACGGGGTGAGGTTCTGGCGATCATCGGCCCCAGCGGAGCCGGCAAGAGCAGTCTGTTGCGCTGCATCAACCTGCTCGACGCACCGACCGCCGGAGAGATCGTGGTCGACGGAATCCAGGTACGTGGTGCCGACGGAACGACCGTGGCAGGCAAGGAACTCGCCGAGCTACGTCGCCGCGTCGGGATGGTGTTCCAGTCGTTCAATCTGTTCCCGCACCTCAGCGTGCTGCAGAACGTCTCACTCGCCCAGACTCGTGTGCTCGGACGCTCCAAAGCGGAAGCGAACGCCCGCTCACTCGACCTGCTCGAACGCGTCGGACTCGCCGACAAGGCGGCGCAGCATCCGACACGGTTGTCCGGTGGCCAGCAGCAGCGCGTCGCGATTGCCCGCGCGCTGGCACTCGACCCCTCGGTCATGTTGTTCGACGAGCCGACTTCGGCGCTCGATCCCGAACTGGGCCTGGAGGTGCTCGCGGTCATGCGGGAACTCGCCGACGAGGGGATGACGATGCTGATCGTCTCCCACGAACTGCACTTCGCGGAAGAGGTTTCCGATCGTATCCTCGTGATGGCCGATGGCCGGGCGATCGAGTCCGGACCGCCGGAACAGGTGCTCAGGAATCCGACTCATGCACGGACACAACAGTTCCTAGGGGCACTCCATGAGCGATAGCAATGGTTGGGACCAGTTCGGGGACCTCGTCGGAGGAATCCCTCTCACCCTCGAACTCACGGTCGCATCGTTCGCGATCGGCGCCGTAGTCGGCGTCCCTCTGGTGTTGGCGCGTCGTTCGCAGTTCCGTCTGACGCGTGGACTCGCCGTCATGATCATCGACCTTGCCCGTGGAATTCCGATGATCACCTGGCTGTTCCTCATCTACTTCGCACTTCCTCAAGCCGGAATCCGCTTCTCCCAGTTCGCCGCAGCGGTTCTCGGGCTCGGGCTCCTCACTGCGGCGATGATGGCCGAGATCTACCGCGCCGGGATCGCGGCGGTCCCGAAAGGCCAGTGGGAAGCCGGAAGGACGCTCGGGCTGTCGGAGCGACGCCTGTTCCTCGACGTTGCTGTGCCGCAGGCGGCTAGAGTCGCGATTCCGCCGACGGCCACTCTGCTGATCGGCCTGCTCAAGGACACCGCGATTGCATCGACCCTCGGCGTCGCCGAGATCACCTACCGCGCCCAGATCGCTGCGCAGAACACGTACAAAGGGCTGACGATCTTCGCCTTGGCCGCCGGGCTGTACATAGTCCTCAGCCTCCCCGTCGCCGCTCTCTCACGGTGGCTCGACCGATGGTTGCATCAGAAATGGACAGTAGCGTGATGGGCGGCGGTCTGCTACACGACTGGGCTCAGCAAATCGGCCCGTTGGCGCAAGGACTTTGGGTGAGCGCCCGGTTGGCAGTCGTAGGGCTGGCGGTCGGTCTGCCGCTGGGCCTGTTGCTCGCGATCGGTGTCGGCAGCAAGGGCCGGTCGCTGCGGTGGGCCTGCGTCGGAATCGTCGAGATCGCACGAGGCACCCCGATGCTGGTCGTACGCCAACTCGTCTACTTCGGGCTGCCGCAGGTGAACATCACGTTCAGCAGTTTCGTGGCCGCGGTGGTGAGCATTGCCGTGATCACCGCTGCCTACACCAGCGAGATCTTCCGTTCCGGACTCGCGGCCGTGCCGCACGGGCAGCAAGATGCAGCGCGTGCCCTCGGGCTACGAACAGCGGATCGTCTCCGATACGTCATCGTTCCTCAGGGCATCAGGATCGCGATCCCGCCGCTGTTGAATTTCGCGATCTTGATCTTCCAAGGCACGTCCCTGGCGTTCACGATCGCGGTGCCGGAACTGATGGCCCAGGCCTACGGAATCGGGGCCAGCACCTTCCTGTACATGCAGGTGCTCAGCCTCGCCGGACTCATGTACGCCGCAATCACCCTGCCGAGCGCGGCGGGTGTCCGTCTACTCGAAAAGCGGCTCGGGCGTCACGTGGCGGCCGCCGCCTGACGCCATCCATGGCGCCGCTCCAGGAACACCTTTTCCACTGTCCAACGCTCCACCAGTAAGGATCACGAGAATGAAGCCCGCAAAACTCAGCGCCGTCGCCCTCGCAGCGGTGATGGCAGCCGTGACACTCGGGGCCTGCGGCTCCGGCGACTCGGCCTCGACGGCCGGCGCCGGTGCGGCGGAGTGCACTCCGCGACATCAGTTCAGCACCGTCAGCGAGGGCGAGCTGACCGTTGCCCTCGCCCCCTACGAGCCGGCGGCCTATACCGACAGCTCCGGCAATCTCGTGGGCATCGAGGGCGAATTGCTGCGGCAGATCGCCGAGTGGGAGTGCCTGGAAATCAAGGTGCTTCCCCTCGGCTCCTACGCTGCCACCATCCCGGCGGTGCAGTCCGGCCGCGCCGACATCACGGTCGGCGACATCTACCGTACGGCCGAGCGCGCAGCGGTCACGACCCTGACCGATCCGATCTACAAGGACGCACTCGAGATCGTTTCCAAGGGAGGCACGGTGACCTCGATCCAGCAGCTGGTCAGCGACAACCTCCGCCTCGGCGGTTCCACCGGAGGACTCTGGGACGACGATTTCCAGAAGTTGCTCGGCGACAATTTCAAGCTGTACCAAACATTCCAGGATGCGGTTCAGGATCTGCAGGCCGGGCGGCTCGACGCGGTGGTGATGAGCAGTCTCGGGTACAACGCGTTGACCGAGGGTGTTTCCGGAGTCGCCGGCGTCATGCCGCCCGCCGATTCTCGGGTCACGGCCTCGACGGCACCGGGACAGGCGACGTGGCCGACCAACAACAGCACCCCTGAGCTCACCACCGCTCTGAACGCCGACATCAGCGAGCTTCGTTCCAGCGGAGCAATTACGGAAGCGCTCGAAAAGTACGACTTGGATCCGGAACTCGCCGATCCCGGTGAGCCCAACCTCCTGTAGTCACGGCTGAATCGGGACGGGTACCCGTTGGGGTTGTGAGATCGTCACGACCCCAACGGGTCTGCCCGCTGTGATTTCTGTGCCCTCTACACCGAGCTCAGAGCATCGGCGCTACCCGCTTATGCGGCACAGGATCTCGCTGTGGAGCAGCGCAAACCAACCGTCGTTGTCGGCAGCCCAGGTACGCCAGCCGTCCGAGATACGTGCGAGGTCGTCGCCGGTTGCGAGACCCAGTTCGACGGCCCGGTCGGCGTAGTTCGACTTCAGAACCCGGTCGGCCCACGACCCGCCCCACCACTCGCGGTCCTCGTCGGACGAGAAACACCACGTACTCGCGGTGGTGACCGCATCGTCCAGGCCGGCGGCGTGCGCCCAGGCCCGCAGACGCCGCCCCGCGTCGGGTTCGCCACCGTTCGCGCGGGCGATGTCGTGGTAGAGCGACAGCCACCGGTCGAGTTCGGGATTCTCCGGGTACCAGGTGAAGGTGCCGTAGTCGGCGTCACGGGCGGCGACGATGCCGCCCGGCTTGCAGACCCGAGCCATCTCGCGCAGCGCCTGCACGGGGTCGCCGACGTGTTGCAGGACCTGGTGGGCGTGGACGACATCGAAGGTGTCGTCGGGGAAGTCGAGTGTGTGGATGTCGGAGACGACCGTCTCGGCATTGGTGATCCCGCGCCGGGTGAACTCCTTTCGAGCGAGATCGAGGGCCTCGTCGTTCATTTCGACGGCGGTGACCTCGGCGACCAACCCGGCGAAGTCTGCGGTGATCGTCCCGGGACCGCATCCGACGTCGAGGAGAGTCATGTCCGGCCGCAGGTGCGGCAGCAGATACGCGGCGGAGTTCTCGGCCGTGCGCCAGCGATGACCGCGCAGCACCGACTCGTCGTGACCGTGTGTGTAGACGACCTCTTCGTTGCCCATGCCTCGAGCTTAGGCGACCTGCCCAATAAGTGGGAAACCAATCCTAAATCATGAGAACGCCGACGCACGCTCCGTGAAACGCACCAGGCGATGCCGCGCATCAGCGGTCGCGGTAGTACGCCCGGATCGCTCGGCTGATCACCTTGGCCTCCCGGTTCCGCTCGTGCCGCAACCGCGCATCGGCACGCGCCGCTACCCACTCGTTCTCGCGGCGCAGCTTTCGGTGGCTCTCCACCCGTCGCGCGTCGAGGTCGCCTTGTTCGACGGCAGCGCGGACCGCACATCCAGGCTCGGTCTCGTGCGCACAGTCCGTGAAGCGGCAGTGCTGCGCGAGATCGTCGATCTCGGGGAACACCGCGGCGATACCGGCATCGGCGTCCCACATTCCGACCCCGCGCAGGCCCGGTGTATCGATGAGGGTGATGCCGTCTCCCAGCGGAAACATCTCCCGATCGGTGGTGGTGTGCCGGCCCTTGCCGTCGCCGTGCCGCACCGGCGCTGTTGCCTGGATGTCGCGGCCGCACAACGCGTTGACCAGCGTCGACTTCCCGGCACCGGATGCCCCGAGGAACACGACGGTGCCCTGGATCCGGTCGCGCAGTTCGCTCAGCCCAGCCCCTTCCGGTGCACACACCTCGACCACGTTCGCGCCGGGCGCGAGCGCCACGACCTGCTCGAACACCGGTTCCGTCGTGACGTCGACCTTCGTGAGCGCGACGACCGGCTGAGCTCCACTGTCCCAGGCCAGGGCAAGCAGGCGTTCCACGCGGCCGAGATCGAGCGTGTCCGCCGCGGCCGTCACCACGACGGTGTCCACGTTTGCGGCGAGGACCTGCTCCTCCGATCGCCCCGACGCGTCGGCGCGACGGATCGCACCGGTACGCGGCAGCACGGCGCAGACCGTGCCGACCGTGTCGCCGTCGGTGGCAGGTTCGCGCACGATCACCCAGTCGCCGGTACAGACCCGATGACCCGACGACCGCACCCGCAGCGGGCCCGCGGAGGTCACGGCTTCGCTGTGGCCGCGACCGGCCCGCACGATTCGTCCCGGCGTCCCCTGAATATCGCTGTCCGCGAAGCGTTCTGCAATCCGCGGAGTCCAGCCGTACTCGGCCAGAGGTTCGATTCCGGGTAGGACATCGGGGTGCACGGTGACTCCTGATTCATGGTGGCGCGCGGGGCCCATGTCCCGCTCCGACAGATTCCGATGGTGAACCCGGTGGCACCGCAGCGCAATCGAATTTCCGGATGGGGCAGCCTGGACCGATGACGAGACGCCTCCGCATCGTGATCACCGTCGCCGTCGCGGTGCTGCTCGTGATCGCCACCGTGCTCGGGCTCTACACGCTCTCGAACTCGCGCACCTACCAGCTTTTCGGCGATCTCGTGCACCGGGTCGAGACCGACGACAAGCTCGTCGCGTTGACCCTCGACGATGGACCGTCCGACCGCACTCCCGAAGTTCTGCGTGTCCTCGCCGAAGCAGGTGTGCCGGCGACCTTCTACGTCACCGGCACCGAGCTGGCCGCACACCCCGAGATGGGACGCGCGATCGTCGAAGCCGGGCACGAACTCGGCAACCACACGAAAACGCACCGGCGGATGATCCTCGTCGGCGGCGACACCGTGCGCGAGGAGATCGAGAGCACGGACGCGCAGATCCGCGCCGCCGGGTTCGACGGCGACATCACGTTCCGCCCGCCCTACAGCAAGAAGCTCGTCGTCCTCCCCCGGTATCTCGACGCACACGACCGGACCACGGTGATGTGGGACGTGGAACCGGACTCCGTCGCCGCCGACGCGGCCACGATGGTCGACACAGCACTCGCGCAGACCCGCCCGGGGTCGATCATCCTGCTGCATGCGATGTATCCGGCGCGGCAGTCGTCGCTCGACTCGATTCCGGGGATCGTCGCCGGTTTGCAGGCGAAGGGCTTCCGGTTCGTGACGGTCTCGGAGCTCCTCGGCTCCTGACCGACCGAAACGTACCCGCTGGTCCCCGCCTCCTGACACGCTGGAGATCTGTAGGACTCACCGGCAGAAACCAGACAGGAGTGATCGCAGATGGCACGTCCGGTTCGCGTCGTCGTTCTCGGTTCCGGATCGTGGGGGACCACGGTCGCGGGGCTCGCGGCCCAGAACACACCGACGCTGCTGTGGTCGCGGAAATCCGACACCGCGGCGGAGATCAACGAGGAGCACCGGAACAGCCGCTACCTCGGCGACCGCGAGCTTCCCGCGGAACTGCGCGCCACCGACGACCTGGTCGAGGCCGCGCACGAGGCGGACGTGCTGGTCGTGGGTGTGCCCTCCCACGCCGTGCGGGAAACGCTCGAGCAGATCGCCGACGAGGTGCGCGCGTGGGTGCCGATCGTCTCGCTCGCGAAAGGTCTCGAGCCGGGCACCCGGCTGCGTCCGACCGAGGTGGTCGCGCAGTGCATGCCGGGGCACCCGGTCGGGTTGCTCGCCGGCCCCAACATCGCCAGCGAGATCGCCGACGGCCTGGCTGCCGCGGCGGTGGTGGCGATGCAGGACGAGTCGATCGCGAGCGCGCTGCAACCGCTGTTCGCGGCGAAAGTGTTCCGCGTCTATCGCAACACGGACGTGCTCGGCTGCGAGTTGGGCGGGGTCCTGAAGAACATCATTGCGATCGCGGCCGGCATGGCCGAAGGTCTCGGGGTCGGCGACAACACCCGCGCAATGGTGCTCTCGCGGGGACTCGCCGAGATGATCCGGCTCGGTGTGGCGATGGGCGCGCAACCGCGGACCTTTTCGGGCCTGACCGGCATGGGCGATCTGATCGCCACGTGCATGAGCCCGGCGTCCCGCAACCGCCGAGTGGGCGAGGCGATCGCACGTGGGCTGTCCGTCGAGGAGGCGGTCGCCGAGTTGGGGCAGGTCGCCGAGGGTGTCAAGACCGCGCCGACGGTGATGGAACTGGCCCGCGAGTACGGCGTCGAGATGCCGATCGCCGCCGAGGTCGAAGCGGTGGTCGCGGGACGTCACACCCCCACCGAGGCCTACCGCGGTCTCCGGAAGCGCGCGCCCGGTGACGAGGAAGACCTCGTCTGATCAGCCGAATATTCAGCTTTCTCGGAGAGACACTAGAGAGCTATAGATTCCCCGATTTGACTGTTCAAACCACAACTTGAACACTGTTCAGGTGTCGTCGTCCACAGAAGTGCTCATCATCGGCGCCGGATTCGCCGGCCTCGGTGCCGCCGTGCACCTGCATCGCCGCGGCCGGGACGTGCGGGTTCTCGAACGCGCGGATTCCCTCGGTGGGACGTGGCGCGACAACACCTACCCGGGCTGCGAATGCGACATCCCGCCGGCGCTGTACTCGTACTCGTTCGCCCCGCAGGCGACGTGGGCCCGGGGACGCGCCGGCCAACCGGAGATCCTCGCGCATCTGCACGAACTCGCCGACGAGCCCGGCCTGCTCGAGCGCATCACGTGCGGGGTCGGCGCCACCGGATGCCGCTGGGACGAGCGCACGCAACGCTGGCACGTCACCACCGACCGCGGAACCACCTACGAGGCACGTTTCCTCGTCCTCGCGCTGGGCGCACTCAACGTTCCGCGGATCCCCCGCACGGACGGCACGTTCGACGGCCCCGCCGTCCACACCGCACGCTGGGACCACTCCCTCGATCTCACCGGCCGACGCGTTGCCGTCGTCGGAACCGGCGCCAGCGCAATACAAATCGTTCCCCGGCTCGCCGAGATCGCGGAACACGTCACCGTCGTGCAGCGCACCGCACCGTGGATCCTGCCACGCACCGCACCCCGGCTGCCGCTCCCCCGTCCGGCTCGACGGGCACTCGAATACTGGCGCGCGGAGTCGCGATTGGGCTCCTTCACGGGTTCGCCGGACCGGCTCGAGGCTCGCGCACTGAGGCACCTGCACGACGGAATCGACGATCCGGCGCTGCGTGAGACACTGACCCCGGGCTACCGGATCGGTTGTAAGCGAATCCTGTTCTCCGACGACTACTATCCCGCCCTGAGGCGGGAGAACGTCGAGCTGGTGCCGTCACCGATCGCACGCCTCGCCGGGAACTCCGTCGTCACCGCGGACGGTCGCGAGCACCCTGCCGACGCCCTGGTGTATGCCACGGGATTTCACGTCTCGGGCGCGCTCGCATCGGTGCCGGTGTCCGGTCGGGGCGGAATCGTCCTTCTCGAACGCTGGGCGCGCGAGGGCGCGCAAGCGCACCTGGGTATCACCGTCTCGGGGTTCCCGAACATGTTCGTTCTGGGTGGCCCCAACACCGGCCTGGCACACACGTCGGTTCTCACTATGCTCGAATCCCAGTTCCGTTATGCCGCAGCCGCAATGGATGTAACCGATCGCGAAGAAGTCGAGGCCCTCGAGGTAGACGAGCAGGCGCCGGCCCGGTTCGGCGCCGAGATGGCCGAGCGGTCGGCGGGAACCGCGTGGACGTCCGGCTGCGACAGCTGGTACCTCGACCGCGGTGGCATCAACCGTTCGTTGTGGCCCGATTACGCGTGGCGCTACCGGTGGCGCACCCGCAGGTTCGACCGTGAGAACTACCGCGTGCCGGTACCTTCGACAGAGCCATCACCGACCTTCCTGCCGTAGCGCGAGTTTCGGAATGATCCCGCCGGCCAGCACATCCTCGAGTTGCCGGGGCGACAGCCTGTGCCGCACCGGAATATCGATGTTGCGGGTCGAGTTGTGCACCGACAGCTCGGGTCCTGCCACGAGAGCGTCACGAAGCCCGTCGAGGACGAGCACGTCGCCCTGCTCGATGGCGTCGTAGTCGTCCGGGTTCGCGAATTCGAGGGCGAGGACACCGAAGTTCGCGAGGTTCTGCCAGTGGATCCGTGCGAACGACTTCGCGAGCACGGCGCGGAGACCGAGATACCGCGGCGTGATGGCCGCGTGCTCACGCGACGATCCCTGACCGTAGTTCTCTCCCCCGACGACGATGTGTCCGGTGGTGTCCTTGGTTTCCGCGGCCCGGTCGGGGTAGGTTTCGTCGACCTGTGTGAACGTGAACTGCGAGAGCTTGGGGATGTTGGACCGGAACGGCAGTGCCCGGGCTCCCGCCGGCGAGATCTCGTCGGTGGAGATGTTGTCCGCGACCTTCAGCAGAACGGGCGCCTCGATCCGGTCCGGCAGCGGCGGGAAATCGGGCAGCGACGAGATGTTCGGCCCCTTCACCGGTTCGATCCCGCGTGCGTCTTCTTCCGGGGGCGGCGGGACGAGCATCGCGGTGTTCACCGAGGCCTCGGCGGGCAGGTTCAATTTCGGGTAGTCCGTGCCGACCTCCGCGGCCCAGTCGCGGGGATCGGTGATGCGACCGGTGAGTGCGGACGCGGCCGCGGTCTCCGGCGAACACAACCACACCGAATCCTCCCGGGTTCCGGACCGGCCGGGGAAATTCCTCGGCATGGTGCGCAACGAGTTTCGCCCGGTCGCGGGGGCCTGCCCCATGCCGATGCAGCCCATGCACCCGGACTGGTGGATGCGAGCTCCGGCAGTGATCAGGTCGAGCGTGGCGCCCATGCGGGTGAGGTCGGAGTAGATCTCCCGCGAGGACGGGTTGATGTCGAAGCTGACCTCCGGAAGGGTCTGCCGCCCGGCGACCATCGCGGCCGCGATCGCGAAGTCGCGCAGTCCGGGGTTTGCCGAGGACCCGATGACCACCTGCGCGACCGGTTCTCCGGCGACCTCCTGCACGGGCACGACATTGCCCGGCGACGACGGCTTCGCGATCAGCGGTTCGACGGCGGACAGGTCGATGTGCTCGACCAGGTCGTATCCCGCACCCGGGTCGGCGGCAACCTCGACGAAGTCGTCCTCCCGCCCCTCCGACCGCAGGAACTCGTGCACCGCGTCGTCGGCGGGGAACACGGTGGTGGTTGCACCCAGTTCGGCGCCCATGTTCGCGATCACGTGGCGGTCCATCGCCGTGAGCGTGTCCAGGCCCGGCCCGTAGTACTCGACGATCCGCCCGACGCCGCCCTTGACGCCGTGCCTGCGCAGCATCTCGAGAATCACGTCCTTCGCCGAGCACCACGGCGGTAGCGCACCGGTCAGCTCGACGCCCCAGATCTCGGGCATCCGGAGGTTCAGCGGCTCACCGGCGATGGCCAGCGCAACCTCGAGGCCGCCGACTCCGATGGCGAGCATCCCGAGCGACCCGGCCGCGGGGGTGTGCGAGTCGGATCCGGCCAGTGTCTTTCCCGGAATCCCGAATCGCTGCATGTGCGTCGGGTGCGAGACGCCGTTGCCCGGCTTGGAGAACCACAGTCCGTACCGCAGGCAGGCGGTACGCAGGTACTCGTGGTCTTCGGCGTTCTTCTCGTCCGCCTGCAGCAGGTTGTGGTCGACGTACTGGACGCTGACCTCTGTCCGGGCCCGATCGAGGTTCAGCGCTTCGAGTTCCTGCATCACCAGGGTTCCGGTGGCGTCCTGGGTGAGGGTTTGATCGATCCGGATCGCGATCTCCTCGCCAGGGTCCATGTTCCCCGACACGAGATGCGTTCCGATGAGCTTGCGCGCAACGTTCTCCGGCATGGTGGCTCCCGTCCGCGCCCGGGGCACCGAAGGCCGACCGGGCGGCACTGTCGATTCACTTCCTCCAGGATGCTCCGATTCGACCGCGGGAACTACCGCATTCCGGGGCCTGGGGCCGCCGTGGCGACCACCCGACCCGCCCCTTCGCGAACGAGGGGTCTCTACCGACGCCGAATCCGCACCGCCAGTCCTGCGACGTGAGCGCAGCTGGCGGCGCGGGCACCCTCGGCATCGCCGGCCCGGATGGCCGCGACGATACGTTCGTGCTCTTCGACGACAAGCTGCCGGTTGGTCTCGGACGCCCACATGTCCGAGCGGTACAGGTGGGCCTGCGCGTCGAGGCGGAACAAGGCCTCGCGCAGCGGCTTGTTCGCGGCAATGCCGCGGATTGCGGTGTGGAAGTCGAGATCGAGCCGCGAGTCCCGTCGTCGGTCGGCGGGCTGGTCGAGCATCGACCGCTGTGAGTCGACCATCGCCATGAGGTCGGCGACCTGCTGGTGAGTGGCCCGCAACGTCGCCTGGTAGCCGGCGAGCCCGTCGAGCATCTCGCGCACCGCGAACACCTCCCGGATCGGCTCGTCGTCGACCGTTTCGACCTTGGCCCCGGCGTTCCTGGTGTACACCGCGAGGCCGTCGTTGATGAGTTGCTGCACGGCTTCGCGGACCGGGGTCCTGCTCACGTTGAGTTTCGCGGCCAGCGCCGGCACGGACAGCGCGGTGCCGGGCGGCAGCTCCCCCGCGAATATCCGGTCTCGGAGCGTGGGGTGAACCGATTCCGCGAGCAGCTCACATTCGGCAATCCTTCGGGGCTTGCGCGACAATGGGATTCGCGCGGCACTCGGTCGCGGCGTCGCCGACCGGGCCGACGCCACCCGCAAGTGGGGCTTCGAGCCGCGGCTCATGCAGCCGCTGGACGACGTGCTCGCCCATGCCGACCAGCTGGCGAAGGACGCGGCCGGATCCGCCGTCACCGTCGGGCTCGCGGTTCCGAACCCGCGGTCCGTCACGGCCGAGGGCATGGCCGCCATCCGGGAGTTCGCGACGGCCCGCGACATGACCGTCTCGATCCATCTGCTCGAAACCACCACCGACGACACGATGTGCCGGGAGCACGCGGGCATGGGCGTGGACGGCGCCGCCTGCAACGACACCCAGGACATGCTCGAATCACTTCGCAGGGGAGCGTACGTGCAGCGGGCGGCGCAACGCAGGGCCGACCCTGTTCGGATTCGAGCAGATGCTCGACATCGCCACGGGCGGAGCCAATTCCGCGCTCGGACTACCGGCCCGCTCCGGTGGCGTGCACGTCGGGGACCCGGCGGATCTGACGTTGATCCGGTTCGACCGGGAGTTCGCGACCCTGCCGTCCGCGATCCGGGTGCCGCCGTTCTCACGACCGGCACCAGCCGGATCGTGGACACCGTGATCGTCGGCGGTGAGGTGACGATCCGGGACGGGCGCAGCACCGGGGTCGACGAGTCCGAACTGGTCCGCACCCTGGCAGCACTCTGGGATCACAGCCCGGCAATCGGCAGTTCGAGGGTGAAGACGGCGCCGCGGCCGGGTCCTTCGCTGTGGGCCCGGATGCGGCCGTGGTGGGCTTCGACGAGGGCCCGGGCGATCGTCAGTCCGATTCCGCTGCCTCCACTTTCGCGGTCGCGGGCGGTGTCTGCGCGGTAGAAGCGATCGAAGAGATGGTCGAGGTGATCGGGTGCGATGCCTTCGCCGGTGTCGGCGACGGTGATCTGCACACGATCCTCGTCGGCTCGCCTGCTGGTGACGGTGACGGCTCCTCCGGCAGGGGTGTGCCGCAGGGCGTTGTCGAGCAGGTTCCCCAGCACCTGACCGATCCGGTCCGGATCGACCGTCACGATCTCGGAGTCTTCGATGCGGGTCTGCAGAGCCACACCTGCGCTTTCGTACCGTTCGCGTACCGCATCGGCCGCGGTGTCGACGAGGGCGCCGGTGGTGGTGGGCACCGGCCGGATGCGGGTGAGGTGTTCTTCGGCGCGGGAGACGGCGGTGATGTCCTGGGCGAGCCGGGACAACCGTTGGGTCGCGGCGTGCAGGACCTGGCGGGTCTCGCCGTCGAAGGTGCGGACGCCGTCGTCGAGGGCTTCGAGGTAGGAGTCGAGAGTGGCGATGGGCGTGCGCATCTCGTGACCGAGGTCGGCGAGCATACGGCGGCGGGTGGTTTCGGTGGCGTCGAGGCGGCGGGCCAGTTCGTTGACGGTGACGACGAGTTCGTCGAATTCGCGGCCGAGTCCGGGGCTGGTCAGACGGGTGTCGTAGTGGCCTCCGGCGATGCGGGCGGCGGAGGTGGTCACCGCGGTGATCGAGCGTTGCACCCGGCGGGTCAGATACCAGCTCACCACCAGCGCCAGGAGCACCGCGAGTGCGACGGCCAGACCCCAGGCCAGGACGATCGACCGGGTGAAGGCCTGCTCGACGTGAGCGGCCTGGCTGGAGTTGTGGTCGATACCGGCCCGTCCGAGGTGATCGTGGAAGATACCGGGCGCAAGAGACGACGCGACGAGCCAGGCACTGACCGCACAGCCGACCACCACCACGGTCAGCGCGAGAAACAGCCGGGTGCCGAAGCTCGACCCGGGGAAGATGCGCCGCAACGATTCTCGTGGAGAAGACTGGTGGTTCATGCGCCTGTACCCATCCGGTAGCCGACCCCGCGGACGGTGCGCACATAGCGGCCCCTCGAGGCGTCGTCACCGAGTTTGCGACGCAGATGACCGATGTGCACGTCGACGAGGTGCTCGTCTCCCGTCCAGGCCGGCCCCCACACCGTCTCGATCAACTGTGCGCGGGTGAGCACCACCCCGGGATCGCGCGCGAGGGCGGCAAGGACGTCGAACTCGGTGCGGGTCAACGCCACCGGCACACCGCCGACGGTGACCTCCCGGCCGTCGACATCGAGCGTCAGGTCACCGAACCGACGGATCCGATCGGCGGCACCCGGGATGGGACCGGGTGTGGGTACGGCGAGGCCGGCCCGGGGGCGGCGCAGCATGGCCCGGATGCGGGCCATCAACTCGCGGGGACTGAACGGTTTGGTCATGTAGTCGTCCGCGCCGACGGACAGCCCGATGAGGGTGTCGACCTCTTCGGTGCGGGCGGTGAGCATCACCACGTACGCATCGGAGAAAGTGCGCAGCCGCCGGCACACTTCGACACCGTCCAAACCCGGCAACCCCAGATCGAGAACCACGACATCGGGATCGACCTGCCGGGCCAGGGTCACCGCGTCGGCGCCGTCGCCGGTGATCACGGTCTCGAAGCCGTCGCGTTCGAGATACGAGCCGATCAGGCTCGCCAACGGCGCCTCGTCCTCGACGACCATCGCCCGCAGCCCTGTCGTGGGGCGTTGCGGCGGCCCCGGGTCACCGGCTGCGGTGGGCGTGCGCGCAAAGGAGTCCATGACGTCCATCTTCACCGGCGCTCACTACGACGAACGCTGTGGTCGGGCTTCTTGAGCAAATCTTCATACGGCCTCCACAGCAATCGCGGGGTAGGAGCGCCAGGCTGGACACACGAACCGGGGAAGGGAGGCGATCATGATGGGCTGGGCAGGTCAGCCGACCTGGACCGTATGGATCGTCATGGCCGTGTGCATGGTCGCGTTCTGGGCGGTGGTGATCTATCTGGTTGCGATGATGTTCCGTTCCGACCGGGTGGACGGATCCGGACGCGGCGGCCAGGAGCCCGATCCGCTGCGACTGCTCGAGACGCGTTTCGCCCGCGGCGAGATCGACGCCGACGAGTTCGCTGCTCGTCAGCAGATGATCGTCGCGGGTTCACCTGTGCTCCATGACCATTCGAGGAAGGGAACACCCTGATGGACAAGAAGACTCTCGCTGCCGGCGTAGCGGCGCTTGCGGTGGTGTTCACCGCGGCCGCGTGCAGCCACTCAGACACGGGCACCACCACCGCCGCCCCGTCGAGCGTCACGGCCACCTCGCCCGCCGAAGAGGCCGTAACGCACAATCAGGCGGATGTGATGTTCGCCCGCATGATGATTCCGCACCATGCCCAGGCGATCGAGATGAGCGACATGATCCTGGCGAAAGAGGGTATTCCCGCCGAGGTGACCGCGCTGGCCGAGCAGATCAAGGCCGCCCAGGGACCGGAGATCGAGCAGCTCGAATCCTGGCTCGACCAGGGGGGCCGGCCACAGATGCCCACCGACGCCCCGGGAGCTTGGCAGAACATGCCCGGAATGACGTCTATGCCCATGCAGTCCATGCCCATGCAGTCCATGCCCATGCAGTCCATGCCGGGTATGCAGGGGATGATGAGCGCCGAGGACATGCAGGCGCTGTCCGCCGCGCAGGGCACCGAGGCCGCCCGACTGTTCCTCACCCAGATGATCGTCCACCACGAAGGCGCCATCGCCATGGCGCAGACCGAGGTCGAGAACGGACAGTCTCCCGACACAGTTGCCTTGGCCCACAACATCATCGACGCCCAACAGCAGGAAATCGACACCATGCGTCAGTTGCTGACCACTCTGTAACCGATTTCCCTGTCCGATTTCCCCCAGGCCTGGCACCCCAGGAGGCTTTCGATGTCGCCTCCGGAGCACGGCCACTCCGGCCCGAATCCAGCCCCGACCGGGCACGATGACCGCTCCGGCGAACAGAGTCCGTCACCCCGGCAGCACGATGCTCACGCCGGGACCGCCGAACATCTCGCCCACGTCGCCCACGCCGAGCGCGACACTCGTGCCGACCACGGCGGGCACGATCGGCACGCCGGGCACGGGGCGCACGGGGAGATGTTCCGCCGCCGCTTCTGGGTGTCGCTGGTGCTGTCGATACCGGTGGTGTACTTCAGCGACATGGTCGCCGAACTGCTCGGCTACACCACGCCGGATTTCCCCGGCGCCATGTGGATTCCCCCACTGCTGGGCACGGTGATCTTCTTCGCCGGGCACAGCACCCGGGTCGACGAGCCCGAACTGATCCGTACCTTGGCAGCACTCTGAACTGCGGTGAGACGCGGTCGAAAAGAAGATCGCATTCCCGCAGATGAACGAATCCCGCGGGACGATGGGGGCGATGGAGGGAGAGGTTGGAGAGCCTCCCGTTCGATCGGTCACGCAGTAGAAGCGCGGCCATGAACGTGATGGCGACGATGGACCAGGGCGTACGTGATACTGCACCAATTGATGATGTGGCTACATCGGATGGACGGGATGCCGATGATGCATCTGCCTATTTGGTCCCGGCCGGTGCCCGTGCCAACGAACCGAAGTGTTCACCGTCGTCTTCCGCCGCCCGCCCCCGACCCTGCCTCGAGCACGGGCGGCGGCATCTACGGGATGGGGGTCTACCGCGGCGTCACGGCACGGAATCGAACGCGGGCGTCGAGACCACCATCCGGGCTGCGGGACAGCAATTCGGCGGTGGCTCCGCTGGCGCGGGCGAGTTGGGCGACGATGGCCAGCCCAAGTCCGCTGCCTTCGGTGTCGGTGCGGGCGCGCCAGAAGCGGTCGAAAGCCCGGATGCGGTCCTCGGCGGACAAGCCGGGCCCGTGATCGAGCACGTGCAGGTCCACACTGCCGGAGGCAGCGCTGTCGATGGTGACCTCGACAGTGGTGCCGGGCGAGGACACGGCGAGGGCATTGTCGAGCAGATTGTCGATGATCTGCTCGGCAGCGCCGGGCACGGCGAGCACGAGCGCTGCCGCAGGTGCCGTCACTGTGATTCGCGTCCCGGATTCGTCGGCGAGGGGTTCCCACTGCTCGACGCGGGCGCGGGCCACCGCGGCCAGATCGGTTTGCTGCGGTGCGGTGCCGGAATCGTCGGCGCGGCTGAGCACCAGCAGTGCATCGACGAGGTGCTGCAGCCGCAGCACCTCGTCTTGGGCCGAGGCGAGCGTTTGACGGGCCGCCTCAGGATCGGCGTCGATGAGGTCGGCGGCACCATCGAGGCGCAACCGGAGCGCGGTCAACGGGGTACGCAACTGGTGCGACGCATCGCCTGCGAAGGCACGCTGTTGCCGCAACAGGTATTCGACGCGGTCGGCCATCTGGTTGAACGACCGTGCCAGGCTGCGGATCTCCGGTACGCCGACACGCTCGGATGTGCGGGCGTCGAGGTGTCCTTCGG
>NZ_JADZGH010000061.1:55174-79273 GCF_015865005.1 Rhodococcus sp. CX | reverse complement strand
CACGGTGACCGCGGCGACGAGCCAGAGCGCGCGTAGTTGGCCGCGAACCTGGTCGGTTACCACGTGGGCCGGATACGTCAGCCGTACGGCACCGACGACCTGTTCGCCGCTGAGCACGGGCACGGTCACGTAGAGCAGATCGGTGCCGAGACTGTCCGAACTGCGTTGGCCGGTGGTGATCTGTCCCGACAGGGCCGTACCGATCTCCGGACGAGAGCGGTAGGAGGAACCGGCGGTGGCCTGGTCGTCGTCGGAGGTGGCCACGGCGGTGCCGGAGGTGTCGACGATCACCACTCGGGCGCCGCTGCTGCGGTGGTAGCGCTGTGCGTCGGTGACCAGGGCCGGATCGGGGACGCCGGCCTCGAGCACCTCTTCGCTGCGGCCGGCGAGTACGAACGCATCCCGTTCGAGGGCGGTGGTGATGCGTTCGCGTTCGGTCCGCATCAGATAACTCCCGAGGGGAAGGTCCTGCACGATCACCACGGCCAGGGTGATCGCCATGAACGCGGCCATCAGTTGCCATCTCACGCGGGCACCGCGATCCGGAAGCCGACCCCGCGTACGGCCTCGATCCAGCCGGGATCACCGAGCTTCTTCCGGATGGCGGCCACATGGGCGTCGAGGGTCTTGCCGGTGCCGTACCAGTTGGCGCCCCACACCTGATGCAGGATCTCCGAGCGCCGGTACACCGCCCCAGGATCTTCGGTGAGGTGGCAGAGTACATCGAACTCCTTCGCGGTCAGCTGTATCTCCCGCTCTCCGAGGTGCACCCGCTGGGTCCGCCGATCGATGGTCAGCGTCCCGACCACCTGGATCCCGGCCCGTGCATGCGGAGTGTCCCTCGAGTCGGCCACACGTCGGCCGACGGCGCGGATACGGGCGACGAGCTCACGCATGCCGAACGGTTTGACCACATAGTCGTCGGCTCCCATCTCCAGGGCCAGGACCCGGTCGATCTCGTCAGCGCGAGCACTGAGCACGATGATCGGGATCTTCGATCCGGCACGAATGGTGCGGCACACATCGGTGCCGTCCATGTCCGGTAGCCCCAGATCCAGCAACACGAAATCCGGGCCGGTCTCGGATACCGCAGCCACGGCGGCCGCGCCGGTGGCCACTCGCACGGCCTCGAATCCGGCACGGATCAATCCGTCGCACACCCCGTCGGCAACGGAGTCGTCGTCTTCGACCACAAGAACCAGCACATGCGCATTATCGGCTCGTCACCCACGTGACCGTCACCGGGCAGCGGCCCCTGGATCGATCTTGGACGAATCTTGTATCTTCCCGGGGCCCTCCTTAACCGGAGCCCCCCTACCGTGGGGACCCATGAGATCGAAAACGGCGGTGATCGTGGCCGCGGTGACCATCCTGGTGATCGGAGCGGCCGCTCTGGCCGTGAACACCAGGATCCTCAACGCCTCGTCCACCAGCGACATCGGCCGCGCCGACCAAGTCCTGGTCCCCGGCACTGCGCCCGCGGGCAACGGAACATCGACGCAGCACACATCAACGCCCCCTGCCACCGCGCCGGACGAGGACAACGAGGAACCGTACGACGACGAGGAACCATACGAGGAACCGGATCGGGAACACCCCTTCCCGCACAGGAGCAAACATGAGCCCGACGACTGACCGGCACACACTGCGACGGTCACGGGCACTGCGCTCGAAGATCACCACCGCCATCCTGTCCGGCGGCGCTGTACTCGCCCTCGTCGCCGGCATGGCCACCCACGCCACCGACAACTCATCGGCGCGAACGGCCACCCCGGCCGACCCCGACTCCGCTGCACCCGGTACCTCCGCCGATCGCTGGGCCCCGGCGGCGGTACCCGCACCGAGCGCACCCCGAGGCACAGTCACTGTCCCGCATGCGACCTCCCGCGGATCCGGAGGTTGAAGTGCCCCCCGATTCCAACACCTTCGAACACCGCGACCGCGGCTCGTCCACGGCGGGGATCGTGCGGCACGACCGCCGCCCCGCTATGGGTGGTACCGCAGCGATCACCGTCGTCGGCGGCCCATCCGACCTGGCCGACCTGTGTTTTGCGCGATTTGCGGAAATCGAACAGGCGTGGAGCCGTTTCCTCGACACCAGCGATGTCTGGCGGCTGAACTGGGCACAAGGACGCCCGGTACGGGTGCGGCCCGACACCGTGCGTCTGGTGACCGAATTGATCCGGGCGTGGGCGGTGACCGGCGGTGCCTTCGACCCCACCACCCTGCCTCAGCTGATTGCTGCCGGTTACGCCGCCAGCTGCACCGATCCGACCCGACGCACCACCCTGCCCGACACCGCCACCTGGCCGGGCGCGGTCTCCGAGATCGACATCGCCGGCCTCGAGGTCCGGCTTCCCCGGGGCACCACCCTCGATCCAGGAGGACTCGGCAAAGGACTGGCCGCCGACATGCTCACCGAGTTCGCCCTCGACCACGGCGCCGAGGGGGTACTCGCCGAAATAGGGGGAGATCTCGTCGTCGCCGGCACGCCGCCCGACGGGGATGCCTGGACCGTCGGCATCGACGATCCCTTCACTCCAGGCACGTTGGTGACCGTGGTGCGGTTGACCGCCGGAGCCGTGGCCACCTCGAGCCGCCTGGTGCGCGTATGGACCGGCAGCAAGGGTCGCGCCCACCACCTGATCGATCCGGCCACCGGCATCAGCGCCCGCACCTCGACCGTGACAGCCACGGTCGTGGCCGGAAACGGAGCCCGGGCCGAAGCCCTGACCAAGCTCGCCTTCACTGGGGAACCCGACCGATTGGTTCGCCGAGCCCCGCACCTCAGCGCCGCAGCCCTGGTGCTCACCGCCGACCGACAGCAGCACCGATCCGTCAACTGGAATGAGTTCGAATGAACGACCCGTCTCTGTGGTGGTATGTCACCCGTGCCAGCGCCCTGGTGGCGTGGGTGACGATGACCATCTCGGCGTTGTGGGGTGTGTTGCTGTCGACACGCATCCTGCGGGCAGTCGACAATCCGGTGTGGCTGCACGAGATGCACCGCTGGCTCGGCGGCACAGCCCTGACCATGACGGCACTGCACCTGCTCTCGCTCATGCTCGACACCTGGACCCGGTTCTCGGTCACCGACCTACTCGTCCCGCTGGCCGCCGACTACCGGCCCGGGCCCGTTGCTCTGGGCATCGTGGCGTTCTACCTGCTGCTGGCCGTCTACGGATCCTCGCTGCTGCACACCCGACTGCCTCGACGATGGTGGAAAGCGCTGCACTACGGCAGCTACGGGGCCGTGGTGCTCGTGTCCTTCCACGCCGGATGGTCCGGCACCGACGTCGGCACCTGGGGATATCGGCTCGTCGCCTTCATCCTGCTGGTTTCGGCGACGGTGGCGGCGTTGGTGCGCACCCTGTCCGGCCCCGGGCGGCCAGTCACCGACGCGTCGACGCCGCAACCACGGGCGATGCCCCGGCCGATGACCATCACCGCGGTACGCCCCCTGGCCGCCGACATCGTCGGGCTCGATCTGGCACCGGCGGACGGAACCATACTGCCGGTGTGGCAACCCGGTGCCCACCTGACGGTGCATCTGCCGAACGGACTGCAACGCCGATACTCGTTGTGCGGTGACCCGGCCGAGCGCAACTGCTATCGCATCGCGGTGCGCCGGATGCCGCACTCACGTGGCGGCAGCGCCTGGGTGCACGATCACGCCGTTCCCGGCACCGTCGTGGGCGTGTCCGGCCCGGACAACCACTTCGGTCTCGAACCAGCGGGCGACTACCTCTTTCTCGCTGGAGGAATCGGCATCACCCCGATCAAGACGATGATCGAATCCCTACCGGCACACCGGTCGTGGCGGCTGATCTACGTCGGACGCAGCCGCACGACCATGGCCTTCTGCGACGAACTCGAGCGACGATGGCCCGAACAGGTCAGCATCCTCGCCCGCAACGAAACCGGCACGCGTCCGGATCTGACCCGCATTCTCGCCGGAACCACGGCCACGGTGTACTGCTGCGGCCCCGCATCGATGACCAACGAGGTGACGACCCTCGTCCCCGCCACGCGCCTACACGTCGAACGCTTCACCGCTGCATCGACTACGCCGACCGCTTCACGTCGCCCCTTCGAAGTCGTGTGCGCCCGCAGTGGCCGTCACGTTCAGGTGACGGAACACCAGACACTTCTCGACGCCCTCGAAGACGCTCAAATCCCGGTCGTCGCGTCTTGCCGCGAGGGCGTGTGCGGTGCATGTGCCGTACACATCATCAACGGACACGTCGAACACCTCGATGCGCTCCCGCTCACTCCCGAACGAAACGCGCAGAACATCATGTATCCCTGCGTATCCCGCTCCCGCAGCCCCCTGCTGACCCTGGACCTGTAACGTGGTGCGGCGCGGCAGCCAGGTCCGGGCACCCACACCAGCGGCGCAATCAGCCGCTGCGCATTGCATCCGATGCATCGACCGGCCAGCAGTCCCAGGCGCGGTCCACTCTTCAAGCGGCAGCGGCCGAAATCCACTTGGCCAGAGCGTGTTTCGTCGGCGTATCGGATTTCGGTCAAGTCTACAGCGTCGCATACACGGATGCTGCGCCTGGCTGCACCGCAGCACCTGAATCCCCTGCTGCGGCAGGTCGCCCAGCGCGCGGTCCGCGTCGCACGCCCGCCCTCTCACTACACGCAATACGGGTATGCCGGCGTCGGCAACGCGGTAGGGTTTGCCCAAGCGTAGGGTCGGCCCAACCGGAGGCGACATGGGCATGCTCGGTTCGCTGCGCACCGCGACGGTGGGGTTGATCGTCGTGCTTCCCGGCGTGTTCCTGGCCGGCTGCACGTCCACCGACGCCGCGGATCCGACCGACGCCGCGGCCCCGGAATCGGCCGTCCCGGCCTACTGCCAGCAGATGGAACCCGACCTGGCCGGCCTGGCCGACAGCATGAACGTACCGGGTGCGGCCGTCATGGTGCTCTCGTCGGAGCTGGGCGACTGCCTGCTCACGTTCGGTTCGCGCACGGTCGCGGAGCAGGAGCCGATCGGCTTCGACGACCAGTTCCGCATCGGCAGCAACACCAAGCCCATGACCGGCACGATCGTCCTGCAACTCGTCCAGGAGGGCAAGCTCAGTCTCGACGACCCGGTCTCGAAGTATCGCGACGACGTGCCCAACGGCGACGACATCACCATCGAGATGCTGCTGAACATGCGCAGCGGCCTGGCGGATTACAGCGGCCTGCCCGAGATCGCCCGGTCGATGGACGAAACGCCCGACCGCGTCTGGACGCCGGATGAGCTCCTCGCACTCTCTTTCGCTCAGCCGGTCGCCTTCGCACCCGGCGAGGGGTACCTCTACTCGAACGCCAACACAGTCCTGCTCGGGCTGATCATCGAGCAGCTCACCGGCGAACCGGTCGAGCAGGCAATCGACGAGCGGATCTTCGAGCCGCTCGGCTTGGAACGCACGCTGATGCCCGCCCGGACATCCAACGTGATCCCCGAGCAACACGCGCGGGGCTACCTTTTCGGCACGGTCACCGACTTCGTCGCCACCGGCGGGGTGTTGCCGGCGGAGCAGGCTGCCGAGGCGGCCGCGGGAACGTTGCAGCCCGAGGACGTGACCGACATCAATCCCTCCTGGGGATGGGTCGCCGGCGCGGGGATCTCCACGAGCAACGACCTCGCCCGCTTTGTAAAGGCGCTCGTCGACGGTGATCTGCTGGACGACCGGATGCAGGAGGAGCGTCTCGCCAGCGTCATCTCGATCGACCCGGCCAACCCCGACAGCGCCGCCTACGGCCTGGGGATCGCGAAGTACGGCAGCCTGTACGGACACAGCGGGGAGCTTCCCGGCTACAACTCGTTCATGGGACACGATCCGGAACGCGACCTCACCGTGATCGCCTGGGCAAACATGATGACCGGACCCGACGGACAGCCGACCGCGGCCGTCCTCTCGCAGGCGGTGATCGACGAGCTCTACTGATCGGATCTCGGTCGCAGGCAGCTCTTCGGTACTGGGGCGAACAGCGCTGCGGCACATCGCGTCCGGTGCCTGACCACCCGCACACCCAGCAGCGCCCTGTCGTCGAGTGGATGACGCAGCTCGCCGGTCGCAGACTCGGGCGACACCCCAGTTGAGATCACCACACTGGGGAGTGCATGACCGATCATCTGCCTCTGGCACCGTGTCCGGTAACAGACTGGAGCGATGAGCGTCGCCGAGCTGCTTTGCGCAGCACTCGGTTGGGTCACCGTTGGAGGCGGTTCGCGCGTGTGCGCCGAGCTTTGATGTGGCTGACCCTCGTTCTCGTGGCGCTGTTGACGCTGTACGGGCAGTACTGGATCCATGACGTTGCACCGGAACGGGCCCGTTTGGCCCACACCCAGCCGTACCTGCATCCGATCTTCGATGCTGCGGAGCCCGCCGACCGGACCACCGCAGTCGTGGATCTGGTCGGGTTGGGCAATCTCGACGCCACCGACACCGCCCGCGCGCTTCCGGCATTGGCCGAGCTGGGTCAGGTGTGGGGGGTGCAGTACGACAACGCAGGCCTCGACACCGCCGTGATCGCCCGGATGATCCTCGATCGTGCCGAACACACCGAGGTGGAGCGGATCGTGCTGGTCGGACACAGCATGGGCGGCATCATCGCTCTCGAGGTGGCCGAGCATGTCGTCACCGATCCGGAGGTGAACCTGCTGGCCGTGATCTTGGACTGCACGCCGATCGATCTGCACGCGGTGCGGGCCGATGCACGAGACACCGGGGAAGATCTGCTGCGCTGGATGGGCTGGCTGCCCGGAGCACGGGAAAGCCGCACGTTGCGCCTGGCGGTCGAAACCGCGGCCCGCAAAGACCACTATCTCGTCACGCGCCCGAACCGCTTGCCCACCGTTGATCCCGGCGCGCTGGTCGAAGCGGTCACCGAAGTGCTCCAGGACAAGATCTTCTCCACCGATGCCGCCAGCAACGGGTTGATCGAGGCGCAATTCGAGGCGATCGTGGCTTCCGGTGCGCTCGACAACCTCGGGATGCTTGCGTCCCATCGGAGGAACCGGCGACCTCCGGCGGTGGTGTTCCTTCGACCCCGGCACGGGACCGATGACGAGGTCGTCGATGTGGACTACACCCAGAAGGTTCTGTTCGACCGCATCGGCGGACCCCAGGGCTTCTTGCGGGTGGTGCGACTCGCGGGCACCGGGCACGCCGATCCGATCCAGCGGCCGCAGGCCTACAACTCAGCGCTCGAGTCGAGGGTCGTCCCGTTCCTCGAGCGCCTCGCCCGAGAGGCCGAGCGCCCGATGGTCGCAGGTGGGCGGTAACGCTCTCTTCGCAATACCGGACCCAGGACCTGAACGAGCGCTAGCTCCAGCCGTGTGCGATCGTGGGGCCTATGACTGCCAACGATGCGACGATCCTGTCGACGCTGCTCGACACCCGGTACAGCTGCCGCGCGTTCCTGTCCAAGCAGGTGCCACGCGAGGACATCGAACGCATGCTGCGGATGGCGCAGCGCACCCCGTCGTGGTGCAACTCGCAGCCGTGGCAGGTTCACGTGACCAGCGGTGATGCCACCGACCGGCTCCGCGCCGCGACGTACGAGCAGGCCGTCTCCGGGGTTCTCGACCCGGACATCGCGGGCCCCGCCGAATACCGCGGCGAGTATGCCGAGCGCCGGCGCAACGCGGGGTACGCCCTGTACAACGCACTCGGCATCGCCCGCGACGACTACCCCGAGCGTACCCGGCAGATGCTCGAGAACTACCGGTTCTTCGGCGCCCCGCACGTCGCGATCATCACCAGCGACAAGCAGCTCGGAACGTACGGCGCCGTCGACTGCGGCGGCTACGTCGCCACTCTGCTGCTCGCCGCGCAGTCCCTCGGGATCGCCGCCGTACCTCAGGCGGCGGTCGCGATGACGGCAACAGCCCTCCGGAAGGAGCTGAACATCTCCGACGAGCGCGACATCGTGTGCGCGGTCTCGTTCGGCTACGCCGACGAGTCGCATCCGGCGAACACGTGCCGGACCGACCGCGCCGAACTCGACGACGTCGTGCGGTGGGTGGAGGACTGACCACCCCCAGGGGTGCTGTTTCGTGAGGCCACGGAGGCGCACGCTCGAGGTGTCGAATTCCCGCACCGAGAGGAACCACCGTGACCGATACCGAAACCGAAGCCCTGCTCCGCAATTGGGTTCCGCGGGCCGTCGCGGGTGAACCGCACGCCGTGGGTGTGGTGGTGCGCTCGGTCCATCCCCACGTGATGCGGTTCTGCGACGCACGGATGGACGCGCACACCCGCGCCCACACCCCGGTCGAGGATCTCGTCCAGGAGGTGTGCCTCGCGCTGACCCGCGCGCTCCCCCGTTACCGCGACCAGGGAACCTCGGTGCTGCGCTTCGCTTTCGGTATCGCCACCCGGAAGATCGCCGACGCCCGCCGCGGGGCGGCCCGTTCCGTGCCACACGTGCACGAGGTGACGGTCCCCGGCCCCGAGGAAGCCGTACTCGACGAGGAGTTGATCACCGCCGCGCAGCAGCTCATGACGACGCTCCCCGAACAGCAGCTGCTCGTGCTGAAATTGCGGGTCATGCAGGGCTACAGCACCGAACGCACCGCTGCGATGCTCGGCACCACACCGGGCGCGGTCCGCATCGCCCAGCACCGGGCGCTGAATCGTATTCGGGCGCAGCTCAATCGGATTGAGCGCGCAGATACCGTCCGAAGTGCGGGACGGTGAACCCGATGAAGCCCCGCTCGGCGGAGTAGATCAGCCCCTTTTTGATGAGCCCGTCCCTCGCCGGGGACAGCGACGCCGGTTTCCGCCCGAGCTCCGCTGCGATCTTCGACGTGGCGACGGGCCCGTCGTCGCCGGACAGGTCGGCCATCGCACGCATGTATTCCCGTTCGGCGGGCGTCGCGCGTTCGTACCGGGATCCGAAGAACCCGACGGCGAGTTCCTCCTCGGCCGCCGGCGCGGCGACCCGCACGTCGTCCGCGGTGATCGGACTCGCCGCTGCCACGTCCCACGTCGCCTTGCCGTAGGCCTGCACGAAGTACGGGTATCCGTCGGCTGTTTCGTAGAGGGCATCGAGCGCGTCCTGCGTGAATTCCACGTCCTCGCGCGCGGCGGGGGCGATGAGCGCGAGGTCGGCGGCGGAACGGTCCAAGCGGTCGATGCGGTGATAGGTGAACAGCCGCTCCGAGTAGCTCTTCGACGCGGACAGCACTGCCGGTAGGTGCGGCAGGCCCGCGCCGACGACGATGAGCGGTGCCGCATCCTGGCTCAGTTCGTGGCAGGCCCCGCAGATCGCCGACACGTCGGCCGCGCCGAGGTCCTGCATCTCGTCGATGAACAGCGCGATGCCCACGCCGACGTCGCGGGCCAATCCGGACGCGTCGACGAGCAGTTCCACCAGGTCGATCTCGATGTCCCCGGAATCCGCGCGACCCTTGACGGCGGGCGCGTCGATCCCCGGCTGCCAGCGTTCCCGCATGCCCTTGTCCGCGGTGGCGCGCAGCGCGAACGATTTGAGGACGCCGAGGAAGTAGTCGACCGACTCGCGGTCCGGATGGGCCGCCGCGATCTCCCGCACCGCCATGTGCAGCGCCGACGACAGCGGTCGCCGCAGGTCCTGGTCGGGGCGCGCTTCGATCTTGCCGGTTCCCCAGCTGCGGGCGATCGCGGCCGAGCGCAGCTGGTTGAGCAGCACGGTCTTACCGACGCCGCGCAGCCCGGTGAGCACGACGCTCCGTTCCGGACGGCCCCGCGCGATGCGTTCGAGCACCACTTCGAACGCCGAGAGCTGCCTGTCGCGGCCGGCGAGTTCGGGCGGGCGCTGTCCCGCGCCCGGGGCATACGGGTTGCGGACCGGGTCCATCGGTCGATGGTAACGACAGGCCTGCGCGATTCCGCGTTCATCCGAACGGTGATTCGCGGCGGTTCCGGATCGGACGTCGGCCGCGCGTCGGCCGGGTCCGCGGGAAGCCACGAAGTGCCGTCGTCTCCGGCCCGGCCGGGGAACAATAGGGTCCTCCGAAACACACCGGACCGGCACTCCGGTCGGCGCGCCGGTGACAGGGTGTAAGGGGGTAGCCGCGATGACCTGGGCATTGCCCGCGATCGCCGTAGTCCTGCTCGGTTTCGCGGCGATCTCCCGGCGAGTGGAGGGCACGCCGATCACCGCTCCGATCGTCTTCACCGTCAGCGGACTCCTGCTCGGCGTCGAGGCGGCCGGTGCGGTCGACGTGCACGTCACCGCCGAGATCGTCAAATTACTGGCCGAGGTGACCTTGGCGCTGGTGCTGTTCTCCGACGCCGCACGCGTCGACCTCCCCGAACTCCGCACCGAGATCTCCTTGCCCGCACGACTTCTCGGGATCGGACTGCCGCTGACCATCGCCGCGGGATTCGGTGCCGCCGCGATCGTGCTCCCCGGCCTCTCGTGGCCCGAGGCGATGCTCCTCGCGGTGATCCTCGCCCCCACCGACGCCGCGCTCGGCCAGGCCGTGGTCACCCTGCCCGTGCTGCCGACACGGATACGGCAGGGATTGAACGTGGAGAGCGGGCTCAACGACGGTATCTGCGTGCCGTTGTTCCTGGTCGTGCTCGCGATCGCGCAGGCCGAAGCAGGCACGATCGGCGGTGGTGCGGCCGCCCGTCTGGTTGCCGAACAGATCGGGTACGGGATCGTCGCCGGGGCCGCAGCGGGTGCACTCGCCGCCGCGATCCTGGTGACCGCCGGCCGACGACACACCCTCGATCCGCTGTGGGCACACACCGTGCCGGTGACCGCGGCCCTGCTCGCCTACACCGCCGCCGTGCCGCTGGGCGGGTCCGGGTTCATCGCCGCGTTCGTCGGCGGACTGACCTTCGGTGCACTCCGGCGCCGCTCCGACGTCGACGACGGCAACGCCGGGCGCATGATCGACGAGGCCGGTGACCTGTTCAGCGCGGTCACCTTCATCGTCTTCGGCGCCGTGCTGCTGGGCCCGGCCCTCGGTCATCTCTCGTGGGCAGTGCTCGGATACGCGGTCGCGAGCCTGACGGTGGTGCGGATGATCCCCGTCGCACTGTCCCTGATCGGCACGCACCCGCGGGCGCCGACCGTTGCGTTCCTCGGCTGGTTCGGGCCTCGCGGCCTGGCCACCATCGTCTTCGTCATCCTCATCGTCGAGGAACCGGGTGAGTTGCCCCACGAGGAACTACTTCTGACCACCGCGGTGATCACGATCGCGCTCTCGGTCCTGGCGCACGGGCTCACCGCCGCTCCGCTCGCCGTCCGCTACGCCACGTGGTTCCAGGACCACCCACGCCCGGAGAATCGGGTTTCGCGGTGAAGCCCGATCACCGCTCGATTCGGGTGCGCAGCAGCTTCGCCTCCACACCCCGGAGCCCGGTCGCCTATCCCGTCCTGCCCGGCGTCCCCGGCCTGACCCCGACCGACGCCGGAGAACCCGACTGACAATGCACACATACGCATACTCGACTTTGACATTCGTTTCCATTAACGCGTAGATCTGTGCTCATGGAACCACTCCCCCGATCCGTCGTCGCCACGTTGTCCGTGGGTCTCGCCCTCGCCCTGCTCGCGGGATGCTCGTCGACCGACACAGGCAGCTCGTCGAACCAACCCTCCGAGACCACCGCATGGGACGGCCCCGCCGAGACCGCCTCGGCGCAGCCGCGATTGGCCCTCACCTACGACGGCGGCATCCTCGTCGTCGACGCCACCAACCTCGACGTCGTCGCAGATCTTCCGGTCGACGGCTTCAATCGTCTCAACGCCGCGGGCGACGGGCGCCACGTGCTCGTCACGACGTCCGGTGGCTTCCGGGCACTGGACACCGGCAGTTGGTCCGAGGCACACGGCGACCACGCACATCACTACGTCGGCGATCCCGCTTGGGCCACAGCGGAATTCGCGGCCGACAAACCTGGACATGTCGTCACCCACGCCGGCCGCACCGCGCTGTTCGACGACGGCACCGGCCGCATCGACCTGTTCGACCCGGCCGAACTCGCCGACGGTACCCCCGACGTCGAAACGGTCGCGCTGCCCGAGGCGCATCACGGTGTCGCGGTACCGCTGGCCGACGGCGGTCTCCTCGTCACGCTCGGAAACAGCGGCTCCCGAAACGGAATCGCCGTCCGCGACGCCGCCGGCACAGAGGTCACCGCCAACGAACAGTGCCCGGGTGTTCACGGTGAAGCAACCGCCCGCGACGCGGTCGTCGTCGGGTGCGAGGACGGGATGCTCGTCTATCGGGGCGGAACCATCACCAAGGTCACCGCTCCCGATCCGTATGCACGTCTCGGCAACCAGGCCGGGTCGGCGAACTCCGATGTCGTGCTCGGCGACTACAAGACCGACCCGGACGCCGAACTCGAACGGCCCGAACGCATTGCGCTGGTCGACACAGTCACCTCGGACCTGCGGCTGGTCGATCTCGGTACCAGTTACACCTTCCGGTCGCTCGGTCGCGGACCGGACGGGGAGGCGCTGGTGCTCGGCACGGACGGCAATCTGCACGTCGTCGACGAACACACCGGAGAACTGATCCGGAAGATCGCCGTCGTCGATCCGTGGACCGAACCGGACGAGTGGCAGCAGCCGCGGCCCGCACTGAAGGTGCTGGGCGGCACCGCATACGTCACCGACCCCGCCGACGACGAACTGCACGCCGTCGATCTCACCACGGGCGCGATCACCACCGGCACCCTGCCGCGAACCCCCAACGAGATCAGCGGAACCTGATCACCGCTCGATGCGGGTGCGCAGCAGGAAGGTGTTGTAGTCGGACCAGGTCGAGAGCATGAAGTACACGTCTTCGTCGGTCGACCACGGGTGGAGGAACCCGCCGTACAGTTCGACGTGTTCCTCCACCCCGACTAGGCGGGCGCTCTCCGACCACGCCCCCTGCGGGGTGTCCGACTCGCGCAGCACGATCGCGGCCTTCGCCGTGTCCAGATACGCCATCTGCCATCGGCCCGCGGCCGCGTCGTATCGCACGGACAATTCCGCGGCCGGGCCGTGCACGATCGGTGTGGCCGCGGTGTAACCGCCCACGTGCGTCCAGTTTCCGTTGTTCCAGTACTGGTAGGCGTCGGGCTCGAGCACCCGGTCCTCGGGTACCCGGGCCAGCGCCACCGATCCGAGGCGTGTGTTCGGGGTTCCGAAGAGATACACGTAGCCTTCGGCGGGCACCGCCGCCGCCACCTGGAAGTTCGTCACCCCGAAGATGTTGTCCCACTGGGCATGTGGGTCCTTCGTCCAGGTCGAACCGCCGTCGTCGGAGTAGGCGATGCCGCCGTGGTTGGTCCACCACGTGGCGGGGATGCTGTTCCAGGTGCGGATCGACATGTAGGTCAGGTACTGGCGCGATCCGACCGCGAACCCCGAGGTGGGAATCACGGTGATCTCGACGTTGTCGAGCTTGCGGCTGCTCAGAATCTCGGCCGCGTGACAGCGCGAGTCCTGCACCATCGAATCGAACGTCATGCCGTCGGCGAGGTCGCGGTCGGTACTGAACGCGAGGACGTTGCTGCGCCAGTCCTCGCCCTGTCCGCCCGGCGGGTGGAAACCCTTGCCGACCGTGTCGCCGAATGCGACGGCGATCCTTCCCGGCTCCGACTCCCACATGATGCCGAGATCGGTGCCGTGCACCTGCCAGCGCTTGTCGGTCCGGTTGATCGAGCCGGCACCGGTTTCCTTGGCAACGGTGGTGACGTCCACGACGTTCGGCACCGGAGGTGCCGGAACCTGCGGGGCGGGTTCGATCGGCGCGATCTCACCTCCGGGTTCGGGCGCGGGGGGCTCCGGCTCGGGTCCGGGCACGGGCAGGCCGAAGTAGAACGGTGTCGGTTTCAGTCCGATGCGGGGCAGCAACGGCGGGGTCCGCTCGGGCTCGTCGGTCAGGTCCGGGCACGGGTCGGTGCACGGGTCCGCCGGGAGGGAGTCCGGTTGGATGCGTACCGGCTCCGGTTCCGGCGCCGGATAGGGCACGGTCGTGATCACCGGGTACGGCACGGGGATGTCCAGATCGGACGGCACCAGCGACTCGTGCTTCCAGGTGTCGGTCGCGCACGGCCCGGTCCCCGGTAGCCCGTCCGGTTCGTCCGCCGAGGCGGTGACAGATTGCCCGGTCGCGACGACGACGGCCGCCAGCACCGCCGCCAGCGGCAGCCCGCGCCGATTCCGTCCCGACCACCTGTCCACCGCCCGCTTCACGGACGAGATCGTGACACAGACACCGGGCCGGTGCAGCGCAGAGGTCCGGCCGACACGCGTGTCGTGGGAAGGACAGCGCACGCCTCGGCGGCACGCTCGCGCATTCGGATATCTACCGGTTTCTAGGCACTACGGTAGATATCCGAATACTGCGGTGTTTCGGCGATCCTCCCTGCCGGGAGTCACGACGCTGCCCCGCGGATCCGTGCGACGATGAAGGCCGGGTCACCGCGACAGGACCCGTGGAGGTGCTCAGAAATGCAGGACGCGACCGTGCGCGACGTCCCCCCGGCGCTCGGGAATCCCGAGCTCGCCGGTCGACTGGCCGGACGCCGCCCGGCAGTGTTCCTCGACTACGACGGCGTTCTCAGCCCGATCGTGGAGCGACCCGAGGACGCGGTGATGTCGGAGCACATGCGCACCGTCGTCCGCGACCTCGCCACCCGCGTCCCGGTGTGCGTCGTCACCGGCCGCGACCGCACCGTCGCCCAGCAGTTGATGGGCATCGACGACCTCACGATCGCAGGCAGTCACGGTTTCGACATCTGGACACCGACACAGGGCGCGCTCTCCGACACGTACGTCGAGCAGTACACCGACCTCGTCTCGGAGGTGACCGCGCGACTCCGCGACGACACGCGCGACGTCCCCGGTGCCCACGTCGAACCCAAACGCGCTTCGGTTGCCGTGCACTATCGCCAGGTCGACCCCGCCGACCGAGACCGCATCTCGGCAACGGTGCAGACCGTGATGGATGCCTACTCCGGCAAATTGAAGCTCACGCCCGGGAAGATGGTGTACGAACTCGGCCCCAACGTCGACTGGAACAAGGGCAAGGCAGTGCTCTACCTCATCGACGTGCTCGGTCTCGACAGCGACGACATCGTGCCGCTCTACCTCGGCGACGACATCACGGACGAGTACGCATTCCAGGCGTTGCGCGACCGCGGGATCGGCATTCTCGTCGGCGACCCCGACGACCCGGAAGTGGCGAATCGAACCACGGCGGCCCGCTACGCACTGGCCTCCGTCGACGACGTGGAACGTTTCCTGGCGACCCTGACCTGACACACCGGTAGGTCGCGTGACTCGGGAGGTGAAACACCGTGCAATCTCCGGATTTCGGACTGGACTACGATCGTTTCGACAGCGCCGCAGAGGGTTTGCGTGAGGCTCTGACCTCCACGGGCAACGGCTTCTTCTGCACGCGCGGCACCGCCGAGTGGGAGGACATGAGTCCCGTCCACTATCCCGGAACATACGTTCACGGCATCTACAACCGCGAGACCACGATCATGGGAGGGCGACCGGTCCTCAACGAGGATCTCGTCAACGTGTCGAACTGGCTGATTCTCAAACTTCGCATCGAAGGCGAGGACGCGATCCGGCTCGACAACATCGACCTGCTCGGATACCGCCACACCTACGACATCCGCTCGGCAACCGTGATGCGGGAGATGACCTTCCGGGACCACTGCGGGCGGGAGACGACGCTGCGGAGCCGCCGGTTCGTCAGCATGGCCGACAGCCACCAGGCCGCGATCGAATGGACCATCACACCCGAGAACTGGTCGGGGCGAGTGGAAGTGGTCTCGGCCCTCGACGGTCGCGTCACCAACCGCGTCGTCGCCCGCTACCGGCAACTCGAGGGCCGGCACCTGGATCCCGTCTCGCCACGCACGTTCAGCGACGAGACCATCGCTCTGCGGGTGCAGACGCGTCAGTCCGACATCTACGTGGCCGAGGCTGCGCGCACCCGGGTCTTCCGGGGAGACAGCGCGGAACCGTGCGAAGTCGAACGCGACCTCTACCAGATGGAGGACTACATCCAGCAGGTGCTCTGTTTCGACGTCGAACGCCGGAAGCCGGTGCGGGTGGAGAAGATGGTGTCGCTGTTCACCTCTCGGGACAACGCCATCACCGAACCTCTGGCCGCGGCCGGCCGGCACGTGCTGCGGTATCCGGATTTCGCCACCGCGTACGCCGAGCACTGGGCGGCATGGGACGAACTGTGGGACATCTGCGATGTCCAGCTGCCCAGCGAACCCCGCGCGCATCTCCTGCTGGGCCTGCACGTCGCGCACCTGCTGCAGGTCTGCTCGCGGCACACCGCACGGCACGACGCCGGGGTCCCGGCCCGCGGATTGAACGGTGAAGCGTACCGGGGCCACGTCTTCTGGGACGAGATGTACGTCTACCCGTTCCTCAATCTCCGGATGCCGGAGGTGACGCGAAGCCTGATCCTGTACCGGTATCGCCGTCTCACCGAAGCACGTTGGGCTGCACAGGATGCCGGATTCCGGGGTGCGATGTTCCCGTGGCAGAGCGGCAGCGACGGCACCGAGGAAACCCAGGAAGTGCATCTCAACCCCCTGTCGGGACAGTGGGATCCGGATCACAGTCGCAACCAGCGGCACATCAACGCGGCGATCTTCTACAACGTGTGGCGCTTCCATCAGGTCACCGACGACGCCGAGTTCCTCGCCGACTACGGCGCCGAACTCATGCTCGAGATCGCTCGCTTCTGGGCGTCGATCGCGCACTGGAACCCCGAACGGGAACGGTACGAGATCCACGGTGTGATGGGGCCGGACGAGTTCCACGAACACTACCCCGGCTTGTCGGAACCGGGACTCCGCAACAACGCGTACACGAACGTCATGGTGGCGTGGGTGATGGCGACGATCCCGTCCATCCTCGAGTCGCTGTCCACGATCCGGCGGCACGCGCTGCTGGCCCGGCTCGCCGTGACCGACGAGGAACTGGGCCTGTGGGACGACATGAGCCGAAAGATGTTCGTGCCGTTTCACATGGGAGTGATCAGCCAGTTCGAGGGATACGACGAACTGGAGGAACTCGACTGGGAGCAGTACCGCGCCACCTACCCCGACATCGGACGCCTCGATCGGATCCTGCGCGCCGAGGGCGAAGATCCCAATCGGTTCAAGATGGCGAAGCAGGCGGACACCGTCATGCTGTTCTACCTCTTCGACTACGAGGAACTCGAACCGGTCTTCGAGCGGCTCGGTTACCCGTTCGACCGGGATCTCGTCGAACGCACCATCGAGTACTACGACGAAAGAACCTCGCACGGTTCGACACTCAGCCACGTGACGTTCGCGTCCGTGCTCGCCGACCTCGACCCGCCCGGCTCCTGGAATCGTTTCATGCTGGCGCTCGAGAGCGACGTCAGCGACCTCCAGGGCGGCACCACCAAGGAAGGCATCCACATGGGGGTGATGTCCGGGACGCTCGACGTACTGCAACGCACCTATGTGGGAACCCGCGTCGAGAACGGTGTCCTCGTGTTCCGGCCGCGGCTCGTCGACCGGCTCGACGGCGTGTCCTTCTCGATCCGGTTCCGCGGCACACCGTTGCGGGTGCGCATCTCCGGAGGAGAACTGACCGTGCTCGCGCAGGCCGTGGGCTTCCACGTCCCGATCCGGGTGGCCCTCGACGGACAGGAACACGAACTCGGTCCGGGCGACAGCTGTGTGTTCACCCTCCCCGCGCAGCGGTCGTCGAGTAACCGGCAACCGCGCGGGGTGCGATCGTGACCCCGGCGGCGACGCCTCCGCCGTCAGGAAGCACCGGTTTCGCCGGCGCGATATTCGACGTCGACGGAGTCCTCGTCGACTCCCCCCACGAGGCGGCGTGGCGACGAGCCCTGCACGAACTGATGGTCGGTGAATGGTCCGGCATCCGGGACGCGACCACGTGGTCGCCGGAGGCCTTCACCCCGCAGGTCTATCAGCGGGTGTTGTCGGGGAAGCCGCGCCTGAGCGGCGCGCGCGCCGCGCTCGAGTACTTCCACGTCCCGGACGCCGCCGAACGAACCGCGACCTACGCGGAACGCAAACAGCAACTGCTGGTGCGCCTGATCGACGAGCGCGCGTTCGAGGCGTATCCGGACGCGGTGCGGTTCGTCCTGGCCGTGCGCGCCGCGGGTATCCCCGTCGCCGCGGCGTCGTCGTCGAAGAACGCCGACCGGTTCCTGCGCGGCATCTCGCTCGCCGAGTTCGAGGGTGTCCCGGACGCGGCGTCCGGCTTCACCCTTCTCGATGTCTTCGACGCGAATCTGTCCGGACGGGACTTCGCCCGCGGCAAGCCGGATCCGGAGATATTCCTCACCGCCGCAGGTGAATTGGGTGTTTTGCCCGAATCGTGCTTCGTCGTCGAGGACGCGGTCAGCGGAATTCTGGCCGCGAAAGCCGGCGACATGGCGGCGCTCGGCGTCGCCCGGTCCGGCGACGCAGACGCCCTGGTGGCGGCACACGCCGACCTGGTGGTGACCTCGCTGGACGACGTCGATCGAACCCGGTTGCTGCACGGGGAACTCGCCACCCGCAGTCGATGACGGCAACGCAACGGAGCAGTCGACGGTAATCTTGCTGCCACGTCGCAATGACAACGATTGTGTAACGTGGCTCGAGTTCATGCCGTACCGGTCTCATGCCGTCTCGAACCCAGGGGGTGCACGCTCGTGCTGTCGTCCGAAATCCGAATCCGGCCCGTGCAGTCGGCACTCGTCGCGCTGGGCCTGATCCTCTCGGCGATCGTCGTGACGAGGTACCTGCAAGATTCGCTCACCGAATACCTGATGGACCTGGACGTGTTCCGCGATGCCGGTGAAGCGTTCCTGCACCACACTCCGCTCTACACGGAGGGCTTCCACACCAGCTCGGGTTTCCGGTTCATCTATCCGCCGTTCGCGGCAGCCCTGTTCGCGGTGTTGCCGCTCGTGGGCAGCACCACCATGCAGTTCCTGTGGACGCTCGGCCTGATCGCGCTGGTCTGGTGGGTGCTGAAGGTCGCGTTCGAACGCATGAACGTCGACCGCGCGCCCCTGCTCGCCACCGCCGCGCTCGGACTGACACTGTGCCTCGAGCCGATCCGGTCGAACTTCGCATTCGGCCAGATCAACATCGTGCTCATGGCGCTGGTCGTCGCCGACTGCCTCGGCGTCATCCCCCGCCGGTTCCGCGGGGTCGGTATCGCGCTCGCCGCGGCCATCAAGATCACGCCTGCGGCGTTCGGCCTGCTGCTGTTGCTGCGCCGGGACCTCCCGTCGGTGGCCCGCGCGGCCGGTGGGTTCATCGCGCTCGCCGCGTTCGGCTACTGGCTGCGGCCCGACTCGTCGGTCTATTTCTGGACCCACGAGGCGTGGGCGACCGATCGTGCCGGCGACCAGGAATTCTTCCGGAATCAGGCGCTGACGGGCCTGATCGCCCGGTTCGACTTCTCCGAGACGGTCACCAAGGGCCTGTGGCTGGCCGGAGCCCTCGTCATCGTCGCCGCGGCCGCGTGGGCTGCCAATCGTTTCCTGCGGTCGGACGAACCGGTGATCGCGCTCGGGGTGATCGCGCTCGCGACGCTGCTCGCCGCCCCCATCGCCGTCACCCACCACTGGGCGTACAGCGTCCTGCTCGTCGCGATCCCGATCGCGCCGCAGTACCGCCGCTGGTGGCCGGTCCTGCTGCCCGCCGCGCTCGTGTTCCTCGTCGGACCGAACTACCTGCTCATCGACGCGTCGTCGCACGGCTGGGTCGAGCAGGCCGTCCTCGAGTTGCTGGGCAACGCCCAGTGCCTGACCGGGATCGCGCTGCTGGTCGCCGCCGTGATCGCCGCCCGGTCGCGCCGCGGAGCCGACACCTCCGCCACGCCCGCCCAGGAGACCGCTCAGCTCCAGAGCGCGCCCGCCGCCACATAGGCGACGGTGCCGGCAACGGTGCTCAGCGCCGGACTGTGACGCCACAGATGGACCGCGACGGTCACGCCGAGCCCGATCACCGCGGGCAGCCACGTCGTCGCACCGGTGTCACGCAGCGTGTACATCACCAGGATCAACATCACTCCGGCCGGCATCGTCGCGCCGAGGAACTTGACCACCGCCGAATCACGCAGGAACGCGAGCGCCGCGAACGGCGCCGCGCGTAGGCCGACGGTGACCATGAACATCACGAACAGCGACGCCAGCACGTAGCCGGCGCCGGGCACCGAGTCAGGCATGGGACACCCGATTGCGGTAGACGAATCGGACGAGCAGCGCCAGCACGAACAACCCGAGCGCGACGGGAAGCATGACGTCCTTGGCGAGCACCAACGCCACCAGACCGCAGACCAGCGCGATCGCGGGCGCGGGCAGGTCGCGATTGATGCGGAAGGCGTCGATCGCGAGCACCGCGCACAGCGCGGTGAGCGCGAACTCCAGTCCCGACAGGCCCGCAGGAAGGGCCGCTCCGATCAGCGCGCCGACCGTGCCCGAGGCCACCCACACCACCTGACAGAGCACCTGCACGCTGAGGACCCGGGTACCGGTCAGCTCGTCGCGGGGTTTCGGGGCGACGATCGCGTACGACTCGTCGGTGAGGGCGTACACGCTGTAGATCCGCCCGGCGCGGCTGCGTATCACCCGCAGCGGGAAGCTCAGGCCGTAGAACACGTGCCGGAAGTTGATCAGCAGCGTCGCCACTGCGAGCGACGCGAACGGGGTGACCGCGCCGATCAGCCCGACCGCGAGGAACTCCATCGACCCGGCGTAGATGACGGTGGAGAAGATCGGCGCCCACCACCAGTCGAACCCACCCTGGGTCAGCACGACCCCGAACGCCAGACCCAGCGGGATCAGCCCGAGACCGACGGCCCAGGAGTCGGCGATACCGGCGCGGATCTGGGCGGAGCGACGGTCGGACACGCGATTCAATCTATCGGTGTCGCCGATTCGCCACGCGTCCCCGGCGGCGGTCGATTTGCCGGTCCCCGGCGGCGGTCGATTTGCCGGTCCCCGGCGGCGGTCGCGTGGCAGGGCCCGCCGTACGATGACTCGTTCAGTTCTCCGATGGAAGGTGCCCCGTGTCCTCGACCCTCGCCTCGATCCCGGACGCACTGGGATCCGCGTGGGACGCGGTGTCCGCGGTCAGCGAGCCGGCCCCGCCCGCCCTGATCGTCACGACCGCCGTGATCGCACTCGTGCTGGTCACCGTGCGGCCGTTGTGGCTCGCGACGCGGCACCTGATCACCCAGGCCCACGAAGGGTCACACGCGCTCGTGGCCCGCCTGGTCGGGAGACGGCTGTCCGGGATCCGGCTGCACAGCGACACCTCCGGGGTGACCGTCTCGTCGGGCAATCCACGGGGTCCGGGCATGATCGCGACCGCGTTCGCGGGCTACGTCGGCCCGGCCGCGCTCGGCTTCCTCGCGGCGACGCTGCTGACGCTCGATCGTCCGGCCGCCGTGCTGTGGTCGGTGCTGGCCGCGCTGGCGTTGCTGATCCTGCTGATCCGCAATCTGTTCGGCTTCCTGTCGGTTCTCGCCGTGGGCGCAGCCATCGGGGCGGCGGCCTACTACGGGGATCCGGTCATCCGCTACACGGCGGCCTATCTGCTGACGTGGGTGTTGCTGTTCGGCGCGACCCGCCCGGTCGTCGAGTTGGCCCGCACCCATCGGCGCGGGGGCGGCGGGGGTTCGGACGCCGATCAACTGCGGTGGCTCACGCACATCCCGGCTGCCGTGTGGATTCTGGTGTTCGGGCTGGTCACAGCCGGAACCGCGGCGTACGGGGCCGCGCGGATCGTGCTCACGCAACTGCTGTGAGCCGTGTGCCTTTGTGGCGGTCAGGGCCGCCAATAGGACACACCGGGCGCTAGGCCACCTCCATTGCGACCGCCCGGACCGGGGCACCGTCGCCGTCACGCAAGCGGATCGGCAGGATGCTGACCAGCGGGTCCGGGAAGTCGATGCGTTCGAGTCCGCAGAGGTTCTCGCAGATGACGCCGCCGGCATCGGCGATAAGCCAGTGCGCGGGGAACTCGCTCGCGCCGGTGGCATCGAGGCTCGGTGCGTCGATGCCGATCGTGCGCACGCCCCGGCCGAGGAGTTCGCGGCACGCATCGGCCGCCAGGTAGGGGTGGGCGAAGTACTCGTCGGTGCCGTAGTGCGCGTCCCAACCGGTGTGCAGGAGCACGATGTCGCCGGGTCCGCACGTTGCGCCGTCGAGCAGGTCCGCGGTGATGGGAGCTCCCGCGGCCAGGCCGCGCACGTCGACGACGACACCGCGCCCGACGAACAGTTCCGGGGCCAGACGGTCGACGGGTTCCCCGGCCGCGCGCATGTGCCGCGGGGCGTCGACGTGGGTGCCGGTCTGTGACCCCATGTCGATGCGCAGCAGGTTGTAGCCGTCCTCGCCGAGGGTGGCGTGCGGGGTGAGGGTCGGCGCGGGATCGCCCGGATAGACCTGGGTGTCCGCGGAGATCAGGCGGCTCAGGTCGACGATCCGGCGTACGCGCACCCGGCGATCGTATCCCTGCCGGCGGCGCCCTATCAGCTCGCGACCACCGCATCAAGAGTGTCATTTTCAATACTTGCAAGTATTGTTCTCTACTGCGAGAGCACGATGTTCGTACCGGCACGCGACAGCAGGGGACGAAGACACATGTTGTGGGAACCGACTCCCGACCAGGAGTTCTTTCGAGACACCACCGCCCGGTTCCTTCGGGACCAGGCACCACCGGCGGAACTGCGCCGCCTCCGTGACGACCCGGCCGGTTTCGACTCCGGTTACTGGCGCCGCGGGGCCGAACTGGGCTGGACGAGCCTGCTCGTCACCGAGGAACACGGCGGCGGCTCGCTCAGCGGCGCGGGCCTGGTCGACCTCACCTTCGTCGCCCACGAGTTCGGCCGGCAGGTCGCCCCCGGCCCACTGACCCCGAGCAATCTGGTGGCCGCGGCGCTGAGCACCCACTACACGGACGCGCACGACAAACCGCTCGCCGCGCTGATCGCCGGAACGTCGACCGCCGCGTGGTGCGTCGACGAACCGCGACCCGGAAGCCGTGCCGGCGCGACTCCGGTCGAGATCCGGGTCGAGGGCGACGAGGTCGTCGTGCGCGGCACGAAACGTCCCGTCGAAGCCGCACCCACCGCAGACTTCCTGCTGGTAGCCGGCCGCACCGGCGACGGACTGTCCCAGGTCCTCGTCCCGGCCGGTACCCCGGGTGTCCGGGTCACTCCCCTGCGTTCGATCGACGTGACCCGCCGCTACGCGGCCGTCGAGTTCGACGAGGTGCGCCTGCCGGTCACGGCACTGGTCGGGTCCGCGGGCGGTGCGGCGTCCGACGTCGAGCACCTGCGACGGCTCGCGATCGTGATCGGTTGCGCCGAATCGGTCGGCGCCCTCCAATCGGTGTTCGATCTGACCGTCGAATGGGCCTTCGACCGTTACTCGTTCGGCCGGTCGCTCGCCTCGTACCAGGCGCTCAAGCACCGGTTCGCGGACATGAAGACGTGGCTCGAGGCGTTCCACGCCCTGGCCGACGACGCCGCCGCCGCGGTCGCGGCAGGAGCCCCCGATGCCGCGGAATCGACCAGTGCCGCAAAGGCATACATCGGTGAATACGGTGGTCTGATGATCCAGGACTGCGTGCAGTTGCACGGCGGAATCGGTGTCACCTACGAACACGATCTGCACCTGTTCATGCGGCGGGCCGCCGCGAACCGGTCGAGTCACGGTAGCCCCGCCGAACACCGACAGCTCGTCGCCGACATCGCTCTGCAGCAGGAGGCCGCACAGTGACTCCGTCACCCGACAACACAGTGACTCCGTCACCCGACAACACAGTGACTCCGTCACCCGAGAACACCGAGACCCTCGACGAATTCCGCGATCGCGCCCGCACCTGGATCCGCGCGAACCTGCGCCCCGCCGATCCCGAAGCCCACATCGGCGTCCTGCGCGCCGAGGGCACGGACGAGGAGGAACTCGCCGCGGTCGCCCGCGAACGCGAGCTGCAGCGCATACTCTTCGACGCCGGGCTCGCCGGGATCTGCTTCCCCCGGGAGTACGGCGGTCAGGGGCTGACCCGCGCGCATCAGCGGGTGCTCGACGAGGAACTGGCCGGATTCGAG
>NZ_JADZGH010000061.1:37986-55164 GCF_015865005.1 Rhodococcus sp. CX | reverse complement strand
ACGTTCGTTCCTTGTGCCGCAGTGCTTCTCGAATGCGGCACCGAGGAGCAGAAGCGGCGCCACATTCCCGCCATTCTCAAGGGCGAGGAGATCTGGATGCAGTTCCTGTCCGAGCCGAGCGGCGGTTCGGATGTCGCGAGTGCCGTGACCACGGCCGTGCGCGACGGTGAGGACTGGATTCTCAACGGATCGAAGATCTGGACGACCGGAGCCTGGTGGTCGGACTGGGCCCTGTGCCTGGCCCGCACCAACTGGGACGTTCCCAAGCACCGCGGTCTCACCGTCTTCATGTTGCCGCTGAAACGCGAGGGCATCGAGGTTCACCGCATCGAAATGCTCAGTGGTTCGAAGGAATTCTGCCAGGAATACCTGACCGACGTGCGGGTGCCGGACAGCGACCGCGTCGGCGAGGTCGACGACGGCTGGAGCGTCGGCACGCGCTGGATGTTCCACGAGCGGATGCAGTCGAGTTCGCAGTTCGCCACCCGGCCGCCGGGCAGTTCCCGCGGCGGGTCGCGGATTTCGGAACTCGTCTCGGTCGCCCGCGACGCCGGCCGTCTCGACGACCCGATCGCCCGCGACCTCGTCGGCGAGGCCCGCACCCTGGAACTGGCGAAGGAGGCGCTGCAGCGGCGGATCGGCCGGGGCATCGCGACCGGCAAGATCTCCGACCAGGCGGCCGGGATCGTCCGGTTGATGGCCGGGACCGTCGCGACCCGGCTCACCACGATCATGTACGAGTTCACCGATGCCGGCGGTGCCGCGTGGGACGACGACGACGGCGCTGTCGCGGAGGTCGGACACGACTATCTGATGCAGCAGGTCTGGTGCATTGCCGGCGGCACCACCGAGATGGCCCGGAACACCATCAGCGAACGCGTGCTGGGCATGCCCCGCGAGCGCACCCACGATCCGAACATCGCGTTCCGCGACATCCCGATGGGTCGGTCCTCGGCCCGGTAGTCAGGACCGGGCGGGCAGATGGTGGTGGTCGCCGCGCGCGATGGTGAGCGCGGCGACCACCACACCGACGACGACGCCGATGAGTGTGTCCCCGATGCGGCTGAGCGCGATGTCCGGTCCGATCGGCTCGCCGAGGCCGATGACCAGCAACGCCATTGCAGTGACCGCGATCGACGTGAGCGCGTAGTTCCGGGTTGCGTACAGTTCCGCCACCGTCTGCAGCGCGACGATCACGACGACGAGCGGCCAGTATCCGAGCGCGGCGGCGATCAGGATCGCGGCCAACAGGGCACCGGCGACGTTCCCGAGCAGTCGCTGGATCCCGCGCTGCACGGTCTGCCGGTAGTTGGCGCCCTGCAAGGCGGCCATCGCGCCCATCGTCGCCCACAGCGGATGCTGCAGTCCTGCAGCCAGCGCGATCCAGCCTGCGAGCAACGACGCGAGCATCACCCGCCCGGCACCGATCACGATCGCGCGGTCGCGCAGATCCCGGACGCCGGTCCGCAGGAAACCTTCGGGCCGGTCGGGCAGTGCGGCGTCGGCCGCATCGACGCGTGGGACCTCGATGTCGCGGCGCACCTTTCGCAGCTCGGATTCGAATCGCGCGAAGTCGTCGCGGCGGGCACGGACCGTGTCGTGCGAACCACCGTCGACGACCGCTTCGGCGGCGTCCAGCAGCGCAAGCAGTTCATGGGTGTGCGGGTGACGGGGGCCGAGGGCGACGACCTCACGCGCTTTCGCGATCGCCGCGCGGGCCGGCGCGACCGCGGACTCGCCGGAGTTCTCCAGCGCGGACACCGCGGCGAGCGCGCGGGCGACGGCGACGCGGGCGGGACCGTGCGGGTGGTACAGCGCCGGTGCCATGACGATCACCCAGCCGATCACGGCGCCGGTCGCGGCGGCGGCCACGGCCACGCCGATGTCTGCGGCGGTGTCGGCGAATCCGGCGGCTCCGGCCGCGGCGAAGATGAGGATGACCGCGCCCGGGCCGATGATGCGGAATGCCGCGAGCAGCCAGAACGCAACCCCGGCGGCGACGGCGAGCAGCACGATCTCCGCCCACATCGGCATTCCCGCAGCGCCGACGGCGGCGCCGAGCGCCACATAGGCGGCGACCCCGGCTCCGGCGCATCCGGACTTGGCGGCGAGCCGCCGATACGGTTCGTGCCGCCCGAACGCCGAGGACAGGGCTCCGAGCGCCGCAAATCCCGCGAGGTGCGTCTGACCGAGCAGACCACCGCCGATCAGGACGACGAGAATCGCCAACCCGACGCGCACCGCCGGGGCGACGACCGCGTCGGCACTCCGCACGTCGAGCGATCGACGCCAGGCGTCGGCGGACAACGAGTGCGCGAGTGCGCCGCCGGCGTGTCGCAGACGGCTGTAGGTCGGGTCGACGGTCGAAGGAAGCACCGGGCCAGTCTAATACTTCACAGATGAAATAACTATGAATCGGTTGTGAAACGGATCGCTACACTGGATACATGCCCGACGCACCCACACCCCCGGACGACTTCGTCGATCGAGTGAGACGCGCGTGGTCCGAGGTGTATCCGGACCTGAACACCCGGCCCATCGACATCATCGGCCGCATCATCCGGATCAGCTCGCTTGCACTGAACCATCTCGACCACGAACTGATCGGAAGTGGTGTCACCCGAACGGAATTCGAGGTGCTGTGCGCCCTCGCCCGCAGCCCGCACCCGCTGCGCGCCAGCGAGGTCACCTCCGTCACCGGGATCTCGGGGGCCTCCACCACCAAACACACCGACCGGCTCGTCGGGCTCGGACTGGTCGAACGCAAACGGCTCGAACGCGACGGCCGCGTCGTGCTGCTCGAGCTCACCGACGCGGGGCGGCGCGTCGTCGAAACCGAATACCCGCGCCGGGTCACCCGCGAGATGCGCATGCTCGACGGGCTCTCCGACGACGAACTCGACACCCTCACCGACCTGTTGCGCCGGGTCGTGTTCAACGTCGAGCAACAGACCCGCCCGTGACGACGGAGACCGTCAGGGCATCTCGACGGTCTGCTCCCGTTCGATCTCCCCGACCGCCCGGCGGATGTACTGTCCCGGCTCGACCTTGCGGGTCGCGAGCAGCTCGGCGAGGACCACGATCCCCGCGGTGAGGTACTGCTCGGGCCTGGCCTTCGGCGCGTCCGGATCGGTCACCCCGAGCGCCCCGGTCAGCACCGCCACCAGCGCGTCGGGCGTGGCCTGCACGGAACCGCGGGCACACCGTTCGAACACGGCCTGAACGTCCTCACCGGCCAGACCGTCCGGATGCAGTTCCTCGAGCAGCTCGCGCATCATGCCCGAGTGCACCGCTGTGACCTGCTCGTACGGCAACTCGACGAGAGTGCTCACCGCGTCGGCGAACGCCGGTTCGTCGTCGGCCCGGGCCGCGTTCAGCGCGGTCTCGGTGGCATGCGCGATCTCCCGCGCGATCGTCGGCCAGTGCGTGGGCCACACAGTGTTCTCCCCGTCGGTGCTGCTTCGTCCGCCTCGTGCGCGGCACGCGCATCAGTGTGCCGTCCGGCCCCGACACCTCACAGCCGGCGCTGCAGCGCGAGCGCGTCGTGGGGAGCGAACCCCTTCGCGTCGTTGTCGAAATACACGTACACGTCGAGGTCGTCGACGAGCCACGCCCGGATCCGCTCGGCCCACCGATCCAGCGCGGCGTCGCTGTAGCCGCTCACGTAAAGCTCGGCGTCACCGTGCATACGGACGTACACGAAGTCCGAGGTGACCTCGGTGAGGAAGGGAAAGCGGCCCGCGGTGTCGGCGACGACGAGCGCCACGTCGTGTTCGCGGAGCAACGCAGCCGCCTCGGCGGAAGCGAAGGTCGGATGCCGGACTTCCATCGCGTACCGGATCGGGCGGTCGGCGTCGGCTTCGGTCCACGCCCGATCATCGGGAACCTTGTCCGTATGGCGCGACGCCAGCGCCGCAGCCTCCAGCGTCGTGCGCGGCAGTTGCGCACAGAAACCGGCGATCCGATCCGGTTCGAACGCCATCGTCGGCGGTAGCTGCCACAGCAGCGGACCGAGCTTCGGTCCGAGCGCGGGCACGCCGGACGCGAAGAAGTTGGCGAGCGCCTCGTCGACGTCGACGAGGCGTTTGAGGTGGGTGACGAACCGGCCGCCCTTGACCGCGAACACGAAATCGTCCGGGGTACGGTCGCGCCAGTCCTCGAAGCTCGACTTCCGCTGCAGGCTGTAGAACGTGCCGTTGATCTCGATCGACCCCATCCGCTCGGCGGCGTACTCGAGCTCGAGACGCTGGGGCAGTCCCACCGGATAGAAGTCGCCGCGCCATCCGGGATAGCGCCAACCCGAGATTCCGACCCGTGCGCGGACCATCGCCCGACGATACCTCCGAAAATCGCCTGCGCGTGGGCGCTCATTCGGCGCGCATCGACCTGTAACCAGGCATACGCTGTGGCGGAACACAAGATCAAAAACCAGGAGTGATCATGTCCGAGGCCGCTGCCACACCGAGTGATCCGTTCCGTTCCCTCTTCAAACAGATCTGGTGGATCGTCCTGATCCGCGGCATCCTCGCGGTGCTGTTCGGCATCGTCGCCCTCGTCTGGCCGGGCATCACCGTGTGGGCCCTCGTCGTCGTCTTCGGTATCTACGCGATCGTCGACGGCCTCGTGCTCGGCTACCACGCGGTCCGCGATCGCAGGACCCTCGACGGCTGGGGGTGGTGGCTCGCGATGGCCGTCATCTCGGTCCTCGCGGGCATCGTGGCCCTGGTGTGGCCGAAGGCGACCGCGCTCGTACTGCTCTACATCATCGCGTTCTATGCGATCTTCTTCGGAATCGCCGGGGCCGTCGGCGCATTGCGGTTCCGGAAGGTACCCGAGTCCGGATGGGTGGCGTCGCTCGTCGCCGGCATCCTGGCGATCCTGTTCGGCATCATCCTGCTGATCTTCCCCGGCGGCGGCATCATCGGCCTGATCTGGCTGCTGGGCATCTACGCGATCCTGTTCGGCGTCCTGCTGATCGCCGTCGCGTTCCAGGCACGCAAGGTCGCGAAGGAGGCCGGCGTCCTCTGAGTTGCCCGGGTGCCGGGTACCTCTCTGCTGCTCGACAACGAAGACAACAGAGAGGCACCCGGCCCCGAAACGACTACGCGTCCTCGAGCCGACCCCATGCGTGCCAGCGATCGATCTCGATCCACGCGCTGACCCGCTTGCGGTCACGCACGTAGTACGGCTTGCCGGTGTAGTGCCGCGCGATGCGGTCGATGTCGACGAGACCCTCGTCGTCGACTATCTCGACGACCCGGCCCTGCACGCTCACGTGGGTGACCCAGTCCTCCGGGTCCATCGCGCTCAGGCTCACGCGCGGATCGTTGCGCACATGGTCGAGACGCTTGCGGCCCTCGTCCATGTTCACCAGGATGCGGCCGTTCTCGTAGACGTACCAGGTGGGCACGGACACTGGCTGGCCGTCTGCACGCAGCGTGCTGATGGTCGCGTAGTTGGACCGGGCGAGGAATTCGGCCACAGCATCGGGCAGCGGCGGCTTCGGCACGGCAACCCTCCCTTTCGATGAGATCTTCTCGGTGTCGCAACGAGCCTAGGCCAGCAAGAGCGGGCCGATCGCAGCGAAACGGCCCCGCGGCGCGGCGTCCGGACCGAACATGGAAGCAGTCCCCGAACCGAGGAGAACCGTCCCATGCCGAAATTTCTGTGGCAGGTCACCTACACCAGCGAAGGCGCGAAAGGGTTGCTCGGCGAAGGTGGTACCGCCCGCCGCGACGCGATCACCAGCATGGTCGAGAGTGTCGGCGGCAGCGTCGAATCCGTGCATTTCGCGCTCGGCGGCCACGATCTGTACGTGATCGGCGAGGTGCCCGACGACATCGCCGCTGCCACCCTGGAACTGCGCACCATCGGTTCGGGTGCGGCCAGGTCGAAGCCGATCCTGCTGCTCACGCCCGAGCAGATCGACGAGGCCGTGCACCGGGACACCAGTTACCGGGCTCCCGGGAACTGATCTTCCGGTCCGGCACCGCGGCGTCACCGAAGCGTGACGCCGTCCATCTCTCCGTCTTCCCGCCAGCGGGCCAGCAACTCGAAGAACTGCACCGGACCGCCGCCGTAGTTCGCTGCTGCGAGGCCGTCGGGATTGCCGATGTCTCCCTCGTTGTCGAGATAGCTGGGGGTGCAGTCCGCGTAGAAGGCACGGCTGGGGCCGGCGAGCTCGTTCATGGTGGCGACCCAGGCGTCCTCCGCCCGCAGATCGGCCTCGATCGTGGTGGCTCCGCGCGCCACCCGCTGCTCGAGCAGGTAGACCAGGTGACGGGCCCGTTCCTCGGCGGTGTGCGTGTAGTTGTTCGCGACACCGGTCTGCGTGTACCCGAGGAAGAAGCAGTTGGGGAACCCGTTGGACTGCAGACCGTGGAAGGTGCGCGGTCCGCTCTTCCACTTGTCGCTGAGGTGAACACCGTCCCGGCCGATGATGTCGAATCCCGTGCGACGGGTGTAGCTGCTGCTGACGTCGTAGCCGGTCGCGAAGATCAGCGCGTCGACCTTGTACTCGCGATCCCCCACGACGACACCGTCGCGCGTGAGGCTCTGGATGCCGCGCCCGTCCGTGTCGACCAGCTCGACGTTGTCACGGTTGAAGGTGGGGAGGAACTCGTCGTGGAACCCGACGCGCTTGCAGAGGCGCTTGTACCAGGGCTTGAGGGCTTCTGCGGTGGCTTTGTCCGTCACGATGGCGTCGATCCGCGCCCGTACGCGTTCCATGGATCTGAAGTCGGCCTCGAACAGGAACTCGGCAATCTCCTCCGGGGTCATCGGTGCGCCCCGACGCTCGATCTCCTGCTTGATCGCCGTCTTGGTGACCTCGGCCGACACACGGGTCCAGCCGTCGTCGACGAGGTCGGTGTGATGCTCCACCCCGGCCGTGTAGCGGGTGAAGTTCTCCATCCGCTCACGTTGCCATCCGGGCCGGAGGCTTGCTGCCCATTGCGGGTCCGTCGGCTTGTTGCCCCGTTCGTCGACGGCGTTCGGAGTCCGCTGGAACACGTAGAGTTTCCCGGCCCACCGACCGAGATGGGGCACCACCTGCAGACCGGTGGCACCCGTGCCGATGAGGCCTACGGATTTGTCCTGCAGCCCGGTCAACCCGCCGCTCTCGTCTCCCCCGGTGTAGCCGTAGTCCCAGCGGCTGGTGTGGAAGGTGTGACCTTCGAATTCGTTGATGCCGGGGATGCCCGGCAGCTTGGGTCGCGTGAGCGAGCCCGGTGAGACCACCACGATCCGGGCGCGGATCCGGTCACCGCGATCGGTCTTCACGATCCAGCGCTCGGCCTCGTCGTCCCAGACCATCTCCTTGACGGTGGTGTGGAAGAGCGCGTCCCGCACCAGGTCGTACTTGTCCGCGATCGCCGTCAGGTGCTCCCGTATCTCGGATCCGTAGGCGTACTTCTGCGTGGGGATGTAGTTCAGCTCCTCCAGCAGCGGCATGTAGATGTAGGACTCGATATCGCACTGCACACCGGGATAGCGGTTCCAGTACCAGGTTCCGCCGACGCCGCCGGCCCGGTCGACCAGCCGGATACCGTCGAGGCCGGCCTCGCGCATCCGTGCCGCAGCGATCAGGCTGCCGAGACCCGCACCGATCATCAGGATCTCGACCTCGTCGTTCACGGGGTCGCGCTCGACCCGCTCGGTGTAGGGGTCGTCCTCGTAGTGCGAGAAGTCCGCCGTGACCTCGATGTACTGTTCGACTCCGTCGCGCCGCAGTCGCTTGGCGCGTTCGTAGGTGTGCTTGGCGCGCACCCAGTCCGGGTCGAAGCCTTCGGGTTGAGGTCCCGGTGGCGTCAACGTCTCCGGCATGTCGGTTCCTTTCGGATTCTCAGCACGTCCCCGCGCTCCTCGGGAGTGATTGGCACTGAAGGCAATTCGGAATGTCTGTTACTCCCCACCGGCGAAGCGTTCCCGCAACGGTCGCTCGTCGGAAGTTCCCCGGTGGATCCCGCGGTCGATCAGCCGCGGAACCACCTCGTCGATGAACTCCCGGACCGACGCCGGCCCGACGGGGAACATGAGGTTGAACCCCCCGACGTTGCCGTCGGTGAACCACCGGTCGAAATCGTCGACGATGTCGTCGTAGGAACCGACGAACTTGCGGTGCTGAGCTCCGCCCCGCCCGAGCGACTGTGCCGCGACATCGCGAACGGTTGCGCCGGGATGCGCGTCGATCCAGTCGTAAAGCCCGACGTAATTCCCGAAAGTGCTCTTGACGGTCGCCTCGACGTCGGACGGTTTCGGCAGCAGTTCGAGCGGGAATCGGTCGTCGACACTGTCGTACGGCACCTCCAACCCGAACTGCGCCAACGCTTTCGGCGCGACACTCTCCCACGGAACGTAGTCGTCGAGCGCGTGCATCTTCTCCTCGGCCTCGCGCGCGGTACGCCCGATGTACGGGATGAGCCCGGGGACCGCCGGAACACTTCCGGCCGGACGTCCGGCGTCCGCGAGCGCCTTGTCCAGGTCCTCCCGGTACTGCGCCGCACGCTCCCGGGTGGTGGCGGCCGTGAACACCATGTCCGCATGCCGGGCCGCGACCTTGATACCCGGTCCCGACCCGCCGGCCTGAGCGACCAGCTGACGGCCCTGCCGGCTCGGCGCGACATTCAAGGAGCCTCGGACACTGAAGGATTCACCCTTGTGGTCGATCGGAGTGGCGTAGAACCGCGTGACACCGTCCGGGTCACGACGCACCTCACGATTCGCCCACAGGGCCGCGGTCACGTCGAGGAATTCCATGGCTCGGCGGTATCTGATCTCCCGATCGGGGTGACCGTCCCGGCTGTAGTTCAGCGCATGCGCGTCACCCACGGTCGTGACCGCGTTCAGCCCGGCGCGGCCGTCGGACGCCTGGTCGAGCGACGCGATGAGGCGAGCGAGGGTGTACGGGTCGAAGAACGTCGTCGAGGCGGTGGCTATGAGACCGACGTGCGCGGTCTCGCGGGCCATCGCGCTCAGCGCGGTGATCGGCTCGGCGGGTCCCCCGTCGAAGGCCGGTGAGTTCGGCATGCCGGGCACGTCGCCGAGGAAGACCGCGGTGAAAAGTCCCTCGTCGCCGAGCCGCCCGTAGGCCATGAGCCGTTCGAACGGGTCGGTGAGTGCCGTGTCGGCGCGGTGCCGCTGTTCGTACGCGGGGGCTCCGAAATGGAGATTGATGTCGTTGCCGACCAGGTTGAGATGCAGATACCGCCGGTTTGCCATGGGTCGCCCTTCGGATGGGAGGTGACGCGAAAGTTCTTTTTCAACAATGCAATTCCGACACGTGGACACAATCGGTGACCGCCGCCCGTCCCGCTCTCATCCCCCAGATCCCAGCGACCGCGAGGGTGGCACCGGCCCCGCCGTAGACCATTCCGCTCGGGTTGGCCATGACGTTGCCGGCGGCGTACAACCCCGCGATGACCGCGCCGTCGACATCGACGACCCGCCCCTCGGCGTCCGTGCGGGGCCCGCCCTTCGTGCCCAGCGCGGAGCTCACTACCTCGACCGCGTAGAACGGTCCCGTCCGGACCGGACCGAGTGTTGCGTAAGGCGAATCGGGATCGCTCATCCGCCCGCCGGGGAAACGATCGAACGCACTGCTTCCCCGGGAGAAGTCCGGGTCCACGCCCTGCTCCGCGTACTCGTTGAAGCGTTCGACCGAACTCGTCACCGCGTCGACCGGCAACCCCAGGGCCGCGGCCAGCGCGTCCAGCGTGGGCGCGCTTTCGACCCAGTCGGGGACCGGCGCCCCCGGGCGGCCGCCGAACACGCCGAACCGGTCGACCGTGGACTGATCGAAGATCATGTACGCCGGGAGGTTCGGGTAGTCGAGTTTCGACTCGTCGAGATGGTGGAAGGCGCCGCCGAATGCGTTGTAGTTCGCCGCCTCGTCGGCGAAGCGCCGCCCGTAACGGTTGACCATGATCGACCCGGGGAGCGCACGTTCACGCGAGGACAGCATCGCCGCCGGCACCCCGTCGCGCCGAATCCCCGGGCACGGCACCATCGGCGACCACCACGCTTCGCGCATGTTGCCGAGGCGGGCTCCGACCCGCATGGCCATCCGCAGGCCGTCGCCGGTGTTCGTCGGCGCGCCGAGAGGGCGCGTCAGCGGTCCGCGCAGGAAATCGCGGACCAGGTCCGGGTCGTACTCGAACCCTCCCGTCGCGAGCACCACCGCGCGAGCTCCGACCGTTCGCATCCCGTCGTCCGTCTCGACCTCGACCCCGACGACTCGGTTCCCGACGGTGCACAAGCGCAGCGCCCGGCACCGGGTCTCGACCCGGACGCCTTGCGCGAGACACGCTTTCAACACGCCACCGACGAGCGCGCGACCCAGGCCTTCTTGTGCGGCTTCCGCGCGAGCGGCGAGGACTTCGGGCGCGACGACACCCGTCCCACCGCCCAAGGGCATCTCGGTCAGCACGATGCGCTGGATGTCGCCGCCGATGCGGTCGATCCACTCCTCCATCCCGGCGAAGGAGAAGAGGCCCGGCTCGAGAGTCCGGCCGCCTCCCGGCTTTCCACCGGGATGCTCGGGGTGATAGTCGGGGTACCCCTCGACGAGTTGGAGACGCAGATCGGTGCGTTCGTGCAGGAAGTCGACGAACCGGGGGCCACCGGAGATCAGCGCCTCGGCCAACTCCGGGAGGATCATCCCGTTGGAGAGGCTCTCCAGGTAGGCAGCCCCTTCCTCCAGGGAATCCTCGATGCCCTTCTCGGCCGCGATCGGGTTGCCCGGGATCCAGATCCCCGCGCCCGACAGCGCGGTCGTGCCACCGATCAGTTCGGCCTTCTCCAGCAGGGCGACGTCGGCACCCTCGAGCGCCGCGGCCAGCGCTGCGGTGAGGCCGGCGAGTCCCGACCCGAGAACGACCACGTCGTAGGTGTCCTGAATCTGCACCCGGCCCCCGATCCGTTCGCCGCGGTCGCCCACCCCTGACGAGCCACTGCACGTTGTATATATAGAACAGACTTACTCTATTAGTGCACGACGGTTATGGTAATCAGCATCACACCGAGTCACAAGCATCGCGCGAACCGGAGGACCGGAATGCCCGAATCCGAAACGTACGACGTCATCGTCCTCGGCAGCGGCGCCGCCGGGCTGACAGCCGCTTTCACCGCGGCTCACGAAGGTGCCCGCGTCGTCGTCCTCGAGAAGAACGATCGGGTCGGCGGGACGAGCGCCTGGTCGGGAGGTCACGTCTGGATCCCGAACAACCCGTACATGAAGGACATCGGCGTGCAGGACAGCGCCGACGAGGCGATGGCCTACCTGATGTCGCTCGGGCGCGGCATTCTCGACGAACGCCTCGCACAAGCCTTCGTCGACGCCGGACCGAAGATGGTGCGCTGTCTCGGCGAGGACGGCGGAATCCGATTCTTCGCCGTCTCCGGCCTGCCCGACTACCACCCGTCGAATCCGGGCGGCAAGCCGGAGGGTGGCCGAACGCTCGGGCAGGAACTGTTCCCCTTCGCGAAACTGGGCGACTGGCGGGACCGGGTCGAAGTGAGCCCCTACTACTCCACACATCTGCGGATGGACGAAACCGCGATCGGCTGCGCGGTTCCCAAACCGCCGTCCGAGGAGGAACTCGCCCGCCGCGACGCGGAAGACCTGCGCGGCATGGGCGGTGGACTGGTCGGCGCCCTCCTCGACGCCTGCGTCGGGGCGGGCGTCGAGGTCCGGGTGTCGACGCCCGCGCACGATCTCGTGGTCGAGAACGGCCAGACGCGGGGCGTCGTCGTCGACACTGCCGAGGGGCGGCGGACGATCCATGCGTCGCGCGCGGTCATCCTCGCCACCGGCGGATTCGAGTGGAACGAGGAGTATCGCGCCGCATTCCTCCGCGGCCACGTCACGAAACCCGCGTCGATCCCCACCAACACCGGCGACGGCCTGCGCATGGCCATGCGTGCCGGCGCCGCGCTCCAGAACATGCGCGAAGCCTGGTGGATTCCCATCACCGAATTGCCCGAGGGCATCAACGTGATGAACCTGGAGATGATCAACGGCGACCGCACGAGGCCGCGCAGCATCATGGTGAACCGGACCGGTCGGCGCTTCACCAACGAGGCCGTGAGCTACAACGCCGTCGTGGGGGCATTCCACCAGGAGGACGTCACCGCGTTCCGCTATGCCAACCTGCCCGCGTGGCTGATCTTCGACCACACCTACCTGTCCACCTACGGCTCGGCGGGTCGCCCCTACACGGGCACCACCCCTCCGTGGCTGGTGGAGAGCCCCACACTGCACGATCTCGCATCGACGCTCGGCATCCCGGGCGACGAGCTCGAGCGCACGGTCGAGCAGTGGAACAAGAATGTCGCCGCCGGAAAGGACCCGCAATTCGCCCGTGGCGAGAGCGCCCACGACCGGTGGTGGGGTGACCCCTACAAGAAGGGCAGCATCGAGGGCACCCTCGGCCCGATCACGGACGGGCCGTTCTACGCCATGGAGCTGACGAGCGGTGTCATCGGCACGAAGGGCGGTCCCAAGGTGAACGAACATGCTCAGGTGATCGATCTGGACGGCAACGTCATCACCGGGTTGTACGCAGCCGGCAATGTCTCCTCCCCGACCGGCGCCTCCTACGGCGGTCCCGGTGGCACACTCGGTCCCGGCATGACGTTCGCCTGGATCGCCGGGCGGCACGCAGTCGGTGGGGAGAAGGAGTGAGTGTGTACACCTCGATAGTCGACGCGTGGCGCGCGCGGGTCGCCGCCGGTCCGAACCGCGCGGCGATCCGCTACTTCGACGGCACCATCGATGCCGCGACCCTCGACGCGCACTCCGACGCGCTGGCCGCCGAACTGCAGGCGCGGGGCGTGCGCCCCGACGACCGGATCGGGATCTACCTGCAGAACATCCCGTACTACCCGCTGACACTGCTGGCGGTGTGGAAGGCCGGAGCGATCGCGGTGCCGCTCAACCCGATGTATCGGGGCGAGGAACTGCGCCGGCTGATCGAGGACTCGGGCACGACCGGGATCGTCGTCACCCGCGGCACCGATGCCGCGACGCGCAGTGCCCTGTCCGGGACACACGTGCGATGGCTGATCTCGGCGTCCTCACGGGATTTCCAGACCCGCAACGACTCTCGCGTGTTCACCGAGCCCGATCCTGCGCCCTCTCCCGACGGCGATCTGGCCACCGTCCTGGTCGAACGACGCGGACAACGGCCGGATCCGGCCGAGCGGAACCTCGACGACATCGCCTTCATCACCTACACCTCGGGCACGACGGGTCCGCCCAAGGGCGCCCTCAACACCCATCGCAATTTCCTCTGCTCGGTCGCGGGTTACAGCGAGTGGGTCCGGCTGGCCCCCGGCGACGTGTCCTACGCGATCGCTCCGATGTTCCACATCACCGGGCTCTCGCTCAACGCCGGGATCGCGCTGCTGAACGACGCGACGTTGAGCATGGGCGGACGGTTCGAGGCGTCGGTGGTGCTCGACCTGTTCCGCGAGCACGGGGTCACCACGACCGTGGGGTCCATCACCGCTTTCAACGCGTTCTTCGGCGTCCCCGACGCCGGCGCCGACCATTTCGCGAGCGCCAAGTTCGTCTACTCCGGTGGCGCGCCGATCCCACCGGCGACGATCGAGGCCTTCCGCGATCGGTTCGGCGTCTACCTGCACAACATCTGGGGCATGACAGAGACGACCGGCGGAGGTATCGCGGTGCCACCGGGTGTCGCCGCTCCCGTCCACGGTCCCAGTGGAACGCTCTCGGTCGGAGTGCCCACGCGAGGTGTCGAGGTCTTCACGGTCGACGCGCAGGGACGGCGCCAGTCCCCGGGCGAGGAAGGCGAACTCGTCGTCACCGCACCGCAGGTGATCCCCGGCTACTGGCAGAACGAAGAGGCAACGGCGAGAACGCTTCCGGGTGGGCACCTGCACACCGGCGACGTCGCCGTCATCGACGACGAGGGATGGGTCTATCTCGTCGACCGGATCAAGGATCAGATCAACACGTCCGGGTACAAGGTGTGGCCGCGCGAGGTCGAAGACGCGTTGTGCGAACATCCTTCGGTCCTCGAGGCGGCGGTCGTGGGTGCGCCCGACGACTACCGTGGCGAGGCGGTCGTCGCATACGTCGCACTTCGCGAGGGCGGTACCGCCGAGCCCGACGAACTGATCGCATTCGCCGGCGACCGCCTCGCCGCGTACAAGCGGCCCCGCGAGGTCCACGTGCTCGACGCGCTCCCCAAGACGATGACCGGCAAGATCCAGCGAAACGTCCTGCGCGACAGGTAGACCCGGATCACCGCATGCCCCGGCCCATCGAGCCCGGGCAGGATGGACTACCTCGCGCGGCTCTCCGGATCCACCGGCTCGATGCCTTCCTCGATCGCCTTGATCAACAGCGCCGTGAAGCGAGAGTAGAAGCGCGCCATGCGGATGAATCCGGTCCCGAACCAGAGTCCGGGCTGCGCCGAACGCCGCCAGGTGTTCGCGTACTCACCGTCGGCTGCACGGCCGTAGGCCTTGTCGATCCTGGCGGCCGCCGAACCGAGGACCGGCCCGATGTGGCCCCAGAACTGGTGGTAACCGGTCGCGAAGACGATCAGGGCGACGTCGTGCATCTCCGACCCGTCGGTGAACACAACCGTTGTGCCGTCCTTGATCTCTTTCAGCTCGACGCCCTGCTTCAGGTGGATCCGCCCGTCGGCGATCAGCTGGGATGCCCCGATGTCGATCTGATAGCTGTCCTTGCCCGACATGTGCGCACCGATGATGCCCGTGCCGTCAGGGCCCCAATTGAGCTTGAACCCACGGGCTTCGAGTGCATTCAGAAGTTCGCTGTCGGTTTCCTTGGCGAGCTGTACGAGTTCCTTGTTGAGCTCGTCCACCCGTTCATTGGGGAGCGCGTAGGTCATCTGGTCCGCGAAGTCCGGCGACAGCGTCATGTCCTCGGTGAACAGTGTCGACCAGAACCGGTGGTAGGTCGGATAGGTCACGACGTAGGTCGACGTGCGCTGCACCATCGTGACGTCGGCGTCGTGTTCCCAGAGATCGTGGGCGATTTCGTGGCCGCTGACCCCGGACCCGACGACGAGCACCTTCTTGCCCGCGTAGCAAGCACCGTCCTGGAATTCGTCGGAGTGCACCGCGACACCGCGGTACTCCCGGAGTCCCGCGATCTCGGGAATCCGCGGCGCGCCGAACATGCCTCCCGCCACGCCGAAGTGGCGCGGGTGCAGTTCGCGGATCGAGCCGTCGCCCATCTGCACGCGGATCGTCCACCGTTCCGTGGCCTCGTCGTAGTGGCCACCCAGGAACGTCGTGCTGGTCCACACGTTCAGGTCGAGCGTGGTGGCGTACGTCTCGAGCCAGTTCGCGAACTTGTCCTTCGGGGTGTGCGCCGGCCACGTCACGGGCAGCGGGAGATAGGGCAGGTGGTCGCCGTAGACGGTGCTGTGCAGCGCCAGCGACGCGTAGCGCTTACGCCAGGTGTCGCCGATGCGTGCCTCGCGGTCGATCACCAGCGTCGGAACGTCGAGCGCACCGAGGCGCGCCGCCAGCGCGAGGCCATTGTGGCCGGCGCCGAGCACAAGGACCGCGGGGTCGCGGTCTTCGAAGGACGATTCCTCGGTCCGGTCGTCGGCCCAGCGTGTGCGGCCCGGGACGACGCCATAGACCTTGCCCTCGGGGCGGCGGTGACGAGTCCGCTCCGGAAACGCCGCAAGCGACACGACCTGGGTCTGCAGGGTGAAGGCGACGAATCGAGAGCCGTCACGCACGAGCCGGACGAATCCGCGGTTGATCCGGTCGCTGGTCGTGAAGTCGAAGAATCCCATGATGTCGCCGCCGGAGACGAAGGGTTCCTGCTCGGCGCTCACGGAGAATCCCGACGCGCTCCATTCCTTCGCCAGTTCCGTCAGCCGCCCGGCCGACTGCTCGCCGCCGACAGCGTGGTGGAAATCCCACGGGAAGGCCATGAAGTCGCGCCAGGTGGCCGAGGGGTGGAGGCATGCTTCCAGTTCGACCTCGGAGCCCGTGCCGAGCGCGGCGGCGAACTCCGTGAGCCAGGCGGCGAAGACTTCTCCCGCGTCTGCAACATCGATCTCACCGGCTGTGCTGTGCCGAGCGTCCGTCATCAGTTCCGGCTCCTTCACCGTCACACGACCCAGGATGTTGTAATTAACGAACGGTATGATTCTATATACACACATTCTGTCGGGAGGGTAGGTCGTCGTCAAGGCTCCGGCCGGGAGCCTTGTGGGGTACCACGCCGTCGGTTACCGTTTCTGTGTATTTTCCGAATCTCGGTGTTCATTATTTGATGCGGAGGTCGAGGTGGCGGACTGCGACTCCCACGACGTGGGGGCAGGACTGACCGTCCGCAGCTTCGCTCCGAGCCGGGCGGCAGCGTTTCCGGAGGACACCGCGTACCTGGCACTCGTCCTCGTCGACGGCGGTCCCGACGAAGCCGGCGGTGTCGACACAACCGATTTCGCGCACGTCTACCGGAAGCTCGCCGACGAAGGACTCGTGATCGTCGAGGTCCCCACCCGTCCCGGCAGCGCACTCGACGACAGCGATCGCGCCCTGCAGTGGGCTCGTTCGGTGGCCACCGACACCTTCGGTGCCGATCCGGGCCGCATCGGAGTACTCGGGGCTCCGGGGTCCGAACTCCTCGCCACCGAACTCGCGGAACGGGTGAGGGTCCGGAAGGAACCCCCCGTTCTCGCCCAGGCATTTACACCCGCCGCGGAGGCCGCCCGGACAGCGGCGAGCCTGCGCGCCTCGCTCGGGGCACTTCCCGCGGTCCGGGGTCCGGTGGAACCGGCCATCGCGGTCCACCACCGGGTCGAGCCGGCGACACTCGCCCAACTCGACCTCCTGACCCGATGGGACACCACCGACATCGAGACCATCCGCGCCAACTATTCCAAGGTCACCCCACCTCCGACCCCGGTGAGCGAACACGTCGCACGCGTCGACGACGTCGTCCCGGGTACGGACGGACGGCCCGGTGTGCCCGTCCGGTGGTACCGGCCTCGCGCGGCCACGGGGCAACTCCCGGCGTTGATCTACTTCCACGGCGGCGCCTACATCATGGGCAGCCTCGCCGAGAACGACGACCGCCTCGATCGCATGGCTGCCGAACTCGGATGCGCCGTCGTATCCGTCGACTACCGCCTGGCACCCGAGAATCCCTACCCGGCC